>BEHW01000064.1 GCA_002898675.1 bacterium HR20 | reverse complement strand
CCTGGGCGAATCTGCGCGCTCTGCTCTGAGCACCTCCGACAGCGCGGCGTGGACCGAGTCGGGACCATCGAGTGCCGCAGCCCGATAGCAATCGCGATGGCGGTACATCCAGCTTGTTACAATCCGGAGCACAGCCAGTTCATCAGCAGAAAGCTCTGGTTGCTCTGATTGGCAGAGAGCATTCTGCAGGAGCTTGGTTATCTCATCGAGCGACGCGCGACGACCGACGACCCGCTGCACCACAAGCCGCCCCCGCACAAACGCAAAAATCTCTGCCGTTGTAGGCTCGTATGCTGTCGGTACGGCGATGACAGCGGACATGTACGTAAGCGATGCAGATGGAACTGGCAATCGCACCGAGAGCTGCTCAAGCTGCTGAATACGTCGTCGGAGCTGCTCTGCGCGCTCGAACTGGAGCTGTTCGGCAGCGTCGTTCATCTGCTTGCGGAGACGCTCGATAATCCACCCAACGTTGCCATGTAGGATCTGACGGACACGATCTACGTTGGCAGCGTATTCATCAGCGCTCTGGAGGAGTGCACAGGGCGCCCCACAACGCTTGAGATGGAAGTAAAAACACGGCCGTGCAGCCTCCGAGGGCACAAGTGCCCCACAGCATCGCCGGAGGTAGAACATCTCCTCGAGCATGGAGCGAAGCTCTTCTGCCACTCCACGCTGCGGAAACGGACCGAAGAACTCCCCACTGCCATCGTGCTGCAGTGTCAGCTCCAAGCGAGGAAACGCATCATCGGTCAAGCGTAGGAGTGGAGCTGGACGCACTGAACGATAGAGCACATTGAACGGCGGCTGCAACGCACGAATGCGTTCGTACTCGAGAAGAAGAGCGCTCAGCTCGGACGGCGTTTCTTCCCATTCGATATGGCGCACGTGCCGCACCATATTCTCGATGTGGCTGGGCAGATCGCTGCTTGGCTGAAAGTATGACCGAACCCGGTCGGCAAGCACAGACGCTTTCCCCACGTAGAGCACGCGCCCGCCCCCGTCGTACATCGTGTACACACCTGGTGTCTCAGGAAGTGCATCCAGCAACGGCCCGACTGCTCGCAGTACTGCTTTCGGTAACGTGCGCGAAAGCCGCTGATACTGAAACGCCAGGAGTTGATCGAGTGTCTCAATGCCGCTACGTTCTACTTCCTCGAGCAAGCACAGCAGAATGCGCGCTGTCGCTTCAGCATCGCCGAGTGCGCGGTGGCGCCGCTCAATTCGAATCCCGTAGTACGCCGAGAGCGCATCGAGATTTTTCTTCCGCGCTGCCGGAAGAAGGCGCCGTGCAAGGCGGAGTGTACACAGCCGCGGCACTTGATCAATGGATATCCCACACCGCTGAAAACCCTGGGCAAGAAAGCGCCAATCGAACAGCTCTTGGTGCGCAACGAAGACTGCACCGGGTTGCGAGAGCAACTGCGCAACAAGAGGCAGCACCTGGTGCTCATCTGGGGCGGTGAACACTTCAGCATTCGAGATGCCTGTCAGCTGCTCGATAAATGGCGGAATGAACTGGTGCGGATTGATGAGCGATTCGATACGTTCGGTGATCACACCACCGCGAACGACAACGCAGCCGACCTCGATGATGCGATGCTCGATCGGGTGAGAACCTGTAGTCTCAACATCGGTGACGACATATGTCGCATCCCAGAGCGATTGCATCAATTCTGACGGGGTTTGGTGGATTCTTCGACCCATGCTGCGTATGCATCGCTCACAGCGGAAGGCTGGAGAACGATAACCTCCGGTACGTTGTATGGATGCAGCTCCAGGATGCGCTGCCGGAGCTGCTCGACCAAGTCGCTCCGCGTTTTGAGAAGGAGCACTGCTTCCGTCTCACTGGTGATGGCGCCACCCCACCAGTAGTGCGAAGAAGCTGCACCGATGACGGTCGAGCAAGCAATCAACCGTTCCTCGAGGAGTTGGCGCGCAAGCGTTTCCGCGTGTTCTTCCGTGCTGATTGTTGTCAGCACCAGCGCTACCGAGGCCGTATCCTCCATAACTTTGTGCTGCGACTGTTCGACTACGCCAAAATTACACGATGCTCGATGTGTTGCTGTTTTTCGTCGAGTTATACGTGCTCGTCTACACTGCGGTCCACCAGTGGCAACGGCACGGCCGCATTCGAGAGGCAGCGCTGGCAGTCGGATTATCGGCGTTTGCGTTTGTGATCATCTGGGCGATCGCCAGCCCGCTTGCGCGTTTGGTTGCTCCACCCATGCAGCAAGGCATCGCCGTTGGACCTGACTCGTTCGGCGTTGTTCTGACAGTCGCAGCTCACCTTACTTTCGTTCGGGCATACTTTTTCGGCAATCGTCGTTCTCTCTCCTCTGCGGAGACTACGCAATGAAAGGACTTCTGGCTATTGTACTCGCGATCGTACTTGCGTACGCATCTGTGAGCTTGTTGCTCTGGGTTCTCTGGAACATCTGGTGGCTGAGTATTTCGCTTGCGAAGCTGTTCGTTATCGCCATCGTTGCGCTTCCATTTTACGTGATCATACGCAAGCGCTTACTGCGTGGCTAAACTTCGCACAAGGAACCACGCACCGAATGCAGCAAGGAGGATACCGTAGCTGAGCTCGAGCGTCCGACCTTTGAGCTGTAGTGCAAGCCGTGCACCCAACCACGATGCCGGAATGGCTGTCAGAGCAACCAATCCAGCAGCATCCCAGGCAATGTGACCGAGCATGCCATGGACAAGTGTACCTGGGAGTGCCATCGCTGTAACACACACAAGGGAGGTTGCAAGCGCTCGATGGACAGGAACACGGAGCCAACGTATGTACACTGGGACTAGCACGATGCCACCTCCAATGGCCAGAAACCCAGCTGCAAATCCTGCAATTCCAGCTGCGATTGTCACACGCATGCTGCTGGCTGGCGTATCATCGGCTGGCAGTTGACGCTGCCGACGAATCATCGAAATTGCAACGTATAGGAGCACCACTGCAGTGGTAACCATCAGGACGCTGCCCGGTGTCCAGTGCGTGATGACCGAGCCGAGCAGCGTCATCGGAAGCGCAACACGGAGCGTCCGCCAGGCAAGAACGCGATCAACCAAGCCACGCTTCCAGTAGGCAAGTGCCCCACTGACCGCAGAGGGAATTGCCACCGGCAGTGGAGTTGCCAATGCCAGCAGCGGAGGGAGCTGACCGATGATGCGGAGCAGTGGCGTGCCGATGAGTCCCCCACCAACTCCGAAAAGGCCCGAGCTAAAGCCTGTAAGAAGCCCGACAAGGAGGAATTCCATCGTAAGAAATCATTGCGTACACTGCGTTAGTAATCGTAGCATTCGATAGAGCAACTCCACCGGCAATCCTACGACGGTGTAGTAGCACCCTTCGATGGACTCAACGAACACAGCGCCGCAGTCATCCTGGATGCCGTACCCTCCTGCCTTGTCGAGTGGTGCACCAGAGGCAACATACGTTCCAATCTCCTCCTGGCTCAGCGATCGGAACGTAACAAGCGTGCTCCGGCTGTCGACAAGTCGCAACGATTGCCAGAGCACCGCAACGCCAGTGATGACGGTGTGCGTCCGCCCACTTAGGGCACCGAGCATCGCGCGTGCATGTTCGGCGTCGCGTGGCTTGTTGAGCACCTTCCCATCGAGGACAACGGTTGTATCGGCACCGATGATAATCGCCTCAGGATAGTGCCTCTGCACAACCGAGGCCTTGCGAAATGCAAGTTCTTCCACCATGCGACGCGGCGGTAGATGTTCGAACCCGTCTTCATCAATTGCTGCAGGGACAATCGCTGCCTCGATGCCCAGCATACCAAGGAGCTGCTTCCTCCGCGGCGAACTCGACGCAAGAATCACAGAAGCTGGCAGATCAACTAAGACGTTAGCGCAGGTACCCATCGTTACAAGTGCCGTGCAGGGTACAACACAACGTGCGAGGGCGATGCGTCGCTCTCCAGTGGCAAGATGCCGAGCTGAACAAGGTAGAACCCATCAGCGATTGCATCCGGAATGTAGCACAGTTCCGTGATTGTTGCGTGCAGTCGAGATGCCCCAGCTGCATCCCAGAATGCCCGGTGTGCGCGGAGTGCTCCACCATCGGACTCAGGATCAATCGAGGGCAAATCAACAAGCAAATGCTCGATTCCACGTTCGACAAGCAACTGCGCTGCCTCTTCGGTAAGGTACGGCGGATTGGCACCGGACCAATCCCGCTCGGCTTTCGCAGGATCGTTCGGGAGCGTGCGCAAGATGGCTGCAGATACCCCTTCCACTTGACCTATCGCTGCAAGTTGAACTGCTGTGATCGTAGCTTCTGCCGTGGGTTGTACCGTCAGCAGCTGTCCCAGCACGAGAAAGGATCTCGGCGCGTCCCCGATCCACAACGGGACATCTGCAACATGGCGGAGGCATTCGGTATGGGTACCATTGCCGTGGGGAGAGAGCACAATCTGATCGCAATTGACTGTACCGCCCTCCGCAATTGAGCCGAGGAACCCCTGCGTGCGAACTGGAGCGATTTGAGATGGTGGGAGAAAATAGGCACGGCGATTGCTGGAGTTTCTCCGTAGCGGCAGCGTAATGTTGAGTGGCCGATCCAGTTCGACCGACCAGCGCTGCCCGCGATGCTCTATGACTGCATGCACACTGGCACAGATGCTGTGTTCTTCGGATGCAAAATTAGAGCAGGAGCAGTGCCCGGCTAAAGTTTTTCTGCAGTGCTGCCGATACATGCATCCGAGCAATAGCTCGCGCTGCACCCTTCCCTGCGACTCAAGGAGCGCACGAAGGCGTGCGATCAAGGACGAACGCAGAAACCATACACGGAGGTACAATGCCTTCTGCGATCACCAACGGTGCACGGATACGCACCAACACTGCGGCGGAAAACGCCTACAATGCCCTCGATACTGCTAACCGCAGCATCGCACTCCGCCAGCTTAGGCTCTCCACGGGCAAACGGATCAACTCAGCAGCCGACGACGTAGCGGGTTACATCACTGTCCGTTCACTCGGCGAACGGAATAGCTCGCTCAAGGCTGCGCTCAATGCCGTCGGCGACGCAACGAACGTCACCAACATTGCCCAGGACGGGCTCGACAACATCACGAACTTGATCATGCAGATCAAGGAAGCGGTGGCGTCGGCAGCCTCCGGAGCAATGGGGACGGACGAAAAGGTCGCCCTCGCAAAAGCAGCGTATCGTTTCGCCCAGCAGATCCAAACGATTGTTGATGCAACTGTCTTTGCTGGACGGCAGCTGCTCGATGGCACCTTCACTGCGAGCTTTGTCATCGGCTCACGTGCCGACAATACACTCCTGACGCTCGGCATTGACCTTTCGACGAGCAACCCTGAACTGAACATCCCATCGAACAACTTCGACCTCCGGCTCGTCTCGCTCAATTTTGCTGGCGTTACTGGCTTGAGCTTGGCTTCGCTCAACGATGTTTCTGCCAGCAATCTGGGAATTTTCGACTTTTCGGTCATCCAGACAACGCTGACGAGCATCTCCATTGCGCTGACGAACGTCAGCAAAGTTGCATCGTACCTTGGTGGCATCGCCAATCGGCTTACCTCGCAGGAGGATGCGCTCAAATCGCAGATCACCAACTACAACGCTGCCATTTCGCGCATCGAAGACGCAGACGTCGCCAAAGAGCAACTCGAGCTCATCCGTTCGCAATTT
This sequence comes from bacterium HR20, assembly GCA_002898675.1. Taxonomy (GTDB): domain Bacteria; phylum Bacteroidota; class Ignavibacteria; order Kapaibacteriales; family NICIL-2; genus NICIL-2. The sequence goes on along the minus strand of BEHW01000064.1, from coordinate 7,093 downwards.
CTCCAACAAGCCTCGATCATTTCACTGGCACAAGCGAACCAAACACCGCAGACCTTCCTCCAGCTACTCCGCGGATAAGCACGGCAACAGTTCTCTACGGGTACGCACCATGCGGAACGCTCGCCCCTACGGCGGGCGTTTTGCGTTCATAGTTTCGCATAGTGTTCACTGACGACCATCCATTCGATGAACTCTCCACTGGCAATCCTCTTCCTGACAGTTTTGCTCGACCTGATCGGTTTTGGGATCATTCTGCCGGTGCTTCCGCTCTACGCACGTGACCTCGGCGCAAGCCAGCTTGAGATCGGGCTTATTGCTGCAAGCTTCTCGGTGATGACGCTGCTGTGGTCGCCAATTCTCGGCCGGTGGAGCGATCGGCTCGGGCGGCGCCCGATTCTCCTGACGTGCATTGTGATCAACGCAGCCGGCTACGCACTCTTTGCCAATGCCCGAACACTTGCCATCTTGATTGCTTCGCGGATGCTCAACGGAATTGGCGCATCGAACATCAGCGTCGCTCAAGCCTACATCGCCGATACCACAAGCGGTGCCGATCGCGCGCGATCGCTCGGACTGATTGGCGCAGCCTTTGGTCTTGGGTTCATCATTGGTCCTGCGCTCGGTGGTTTTTTGAAAGCGCAGTTCGGAATCGCTGCGGTCGGGTACGTCCCCTGCATGCTGAGTTTGCTCAATGCCCTGCTGGCATGGATTCGTCTTCCAGAGCCGCAGCGCCATGCACTCGCTCAACGCCCCTCCTTTGGTACAACGGTCCGTGCTGCATTGACGCATCCGCAGCAAAGCCGACTGGTCCTGCTCAGCTTCGCGTATTGGTTTGCCTTCGTGATGATGCAAATCACCTTTGCGCTCTTTGCTAACGAACGATTCGGCTGGCGTGAGGATGCAATCGGCGGTGTCTTTGCACTCACTGGCCTGATCGGCTCAGCAATACAAGGCGGTGCGATTGGAAAACTTGTCAAGACGTTCGGCGAGAAAAAACTGCTCAGTGCAGGGTTAGGGCTCTTCGCCATTGGTATGCTCGCGCTGCCGTGGATGCCATCGAGCGCGCTTGTCGTTGTAACGCTGGGAGAAATCGCCGTTGGCTCGGCCCTTGTCACGCCAACGTTGAATGCGCTGATTTCTCTATCGGCAGACGGTAGCTCGCAAGGGGCGATTCTCGGTCTATCCCAATCGGCTGCATCGCTTGCACGCATCGTTGGTCCGATTGTGGGGATGGGACTGTACGGAGTTCGCCACGAAGTGCCTTACGTCGCCGCTGGCCTGATCGGTTTTGCCTGTTTGTTTGTGCTCGCGCAGCCGCTCCACGGCATGGAGTAGCACGTTGGCTGCCTCCTGCTATTTTTGCCCAGCAGTGTTGACTTTCCCCAGAACAGCTGATGACGCAGCGAGCCCTTGTGCTGCTTGCTTTACCCATTGCGGTACTCTCTCTCGAAGGGTGTTCGACGCTCTCTCTGCGCGCTATCCTAACTCGAACGGAGCAGGACAAGTACACCATCACAGTACGTGATACCACACAGCAGATTGAGTATCGCAACGCACCTGGCCAGCGCGGCATCATTTATCCATCCGACCGAACGATCACCGCAACGCGCCGAGTCGAGCAGTACGATTCAACCACGGAGCGGCACTATCCGAATTTCATCCGCTTCGGGGTGTTCGAGACAGTCGGACTCCTTGCGACAGCACCAAGTGATCGTGGCGTTGGAGGCGGGATCTTCGGCATCTACCTCGATCCGAACGAAGCGTTCAGCTCCGAGATTCGCCCGAAGTCGGCGCTATTTACGGGCAGTCTCTACCGCTTCGGTGTTCTGGAAATGCCTCTCTACTGGTTCGATGATGCGCCGACGTGGTCGGTGGGAACATCGCTCGGTGAGATTTTTCAGCTCGAAGCTAATAACAGTCGCGCAGTCGTCGGCGTGTTCCCACTGTACATTCGGAAGCGTTTCTACCTCCGCGAAGAAATTCCGTACGTCGCAGTTACTGCGGCAGCGGGGTTTGGCTTTCTTCCATCGCAGTACCTCAATCTTGCAGGCTCGCTCGATGTTGGCTCGATTGGCGGATTGAACATTCGCACCTATGCTGGATTGCTCATTGCCCGGAGCATCGAGCAGCAGAGCCTTGTCCAGCCATATCTGGGGTTGGGCACTTCGGTGCTGGATTTTCTCAACCATCCGCGTGAGCTGCGTCGTCAGTGGGACGACCACGAACATTCGTCCTGGAACATCGGAGCACTCCGTCTGACGCCGTTTCTGCTTTTGAGTGGCGCCCCTGCAAACTCGCAGCAACCAAGCATTGGATTCCAACTGCAAGTAGCCCCGACAACTATCGCACTCCCTATAGCGGATAATCGCGTTTGCGCGGGTGTAGATCTGTTCAACGTTGTCTTTGCCTTCCGCCAGCAGCAAGCGTTTCGGGATGCGGTTGGCTTCGGCTATGGCGTGCTGCCACTGCGCGTTGGGTATTGGCTGCCATTTGGCGAGAGTCGTCTTGCGTTAGAGTCGTTTGCGATGGTTTCGTACTTTCCCCACTCAATGTGGCAGCTTGGAGCGACACTGCACGTTGGCGCGCTCGAATGGCTGCCGGTGGGCGTCTCGGTGGGATACATCTCTAGTGCAGGATTCACCGTCAATCGAGGAACCATTCGGGATGTCGTCGATGCGACTATCTTGGGATTTGACGTCGCCTATCTCGGCGTTAGCATCGGCATTGCCGAAGAGCTCTTCCGTCCCAGTCAGCTCCGATACAATCGAGCGGTGCGGTAATGGCAGTTGCGCTTTTTTTCCTCACACTTGCGACACCGATCGCTGTCTGGCAGCTTGGGACCTCCGATCCCTATCGGTTCTGGCTCAACGAGGATACAACCGTTCCGCTCCGCGTGTGGTACTGGGGAGAGCGCACAGCGGTCGAAAAAGAACACCCGCAGCGCATCCGCATTTGTGGGACACCGCGGGTTGTGCTTGCAGATCCTTCACACACGCAGTTTCGAATGGCAATGGTCTTGAGCGGTGGTGGAGCACTCGATGGCATTCGCATCCGCATGCGAACGACAGAGCACGACGTTCTCGCCAACGGGCGCAACGGCATAACGCTTACTCTCGACCGCACCGGCACACGTATCATGGATGGAACTACGCTGCTGGCCCAGACCGATACGCTCCGCTACGAGCCATCGCAATCCCTGCGGATCGCGTTCGAGCACGAAGGAATGGAAACGCGCATTGCGATTGGATGCAGTGTCTTTGGTCCCTTTCGCACCGGGCACCCTGCAACCTCCCAGACGATTATCGAGCCACTTGGCTCAGGCGGTGGATGTGTGCGCATAAGCGACATTGTCGCCGAAGGAGTCTCCCCCTAAAGCTTCATCACCATTCCAAGCCGACGGGAGAATTCGCGTTCGTAGGATTCGTCCTGCTGGCGAGGCTCACCTCGTTGCAGCTCCAAAAGCCGAGAGAGTGCGCTCCTGACCGCAGATGCGGTTGTTTTCGTTGCGATGCAGATATTCTCGCTGAGCAAATCAGCAACGAAGGCCGGCGAAAGCTCACCGATGACAAGCAGTGGCAATCCTGCACCAACGATCCGCTCGACGACACTGCTTGGCGTCGAGCACCATTGAGTCGCTAGTGCGATCGCACCATCGCTCGAGGTGATCCATTCGTCGAGTTGGCTCAACGTTAGCTTGCCGACGTGGCGGACGTGCTCGCCAAGCTGCCACGCGCTGATAAGCTTTCCAAGCGATTTTGGTGCACGCCCGACCATGGCGAGCTGGAGCTTCTGCTGGTTGCGCACTGCTGCCAGGATCGGCCGCACAAGCGCAGTAGCGAGTTCATCGGCAACGAGAAAGAGCCGCCGCCCTTCATGCACGTGTGCACTCGAACGCGGCATCTGCACACGGTGCGGGAGGATGCCGACTTCTTCGTGGGTAAGAACATCGAACCGACGAAGGAGCTGTTCTTTCTCACGCCGACTGGTAACCGTCACATAGAACGCCTTGCGGAGAAGGTACTCGATCGTGCTCTCCTGCGAGCGCCCAGCATAGGAGGGCGCTTGGTGCGCCAGAAGGTCGAGTCGTTCGCCCAGATCGAGTGCAAACGGCACTCCCAGCCTGCGTGCGATCGTCTCTGCTGCATGTGCGACACTCAACGGTGGCGCAATTCCAAGCACAAGGTTGAACGGTTTTTGGCGAGCACGGCGCTCTGCAGCGTTGAGCGCCTGCTGCTCCCATCGAGCGTAGTAATCGCTTGCTGCACGGAACGGACTGCGTACGCTGTGCATCAACTGCACCCGCAGCATGGAATGTCGCGCCAGCGATGGCACCGCAACTGGTTCGATCGCAACACGCTCAATACCGCATGCTTCGAGTTCAGCAGCCCACGAAGCGTCGGTTGGATCATCGCGGCCAGGCGCAGCATGGAGAACGCACACATTCCACTCGCGCTCGGCAAGCAATGTCGCGACGTGCGCCGCCCGCAAACAGGCTGCAGCAGCCATTGGAGGGAAATGGTACGCCACAATGAGAATGGAACGCTCGAGCTGGCGTTGGCTCATCGTCAATGGATTCTTCATGTGGTGACAAGCATGCAAATTACAGTGCATGCTGAGCGCTGCCCGTGGTAGATTGATGTCGGTGTAATTTCGCAGGTGTGTTCCACTAACTCCAGTGCCAGCCATGATCGAACTGGAAAAGCCCACTGCAACGGTCGAGGAAGACTTTCTGCCGATCCTCGGCACCGACTACATCGAGTTCTACGTTGGGAATGCGAAACAAGCGGCATATTTCTACCGCACCGCCTTCGGATTTCAACTGACCGCCTACGCTGGCTTGGAAACTGGTGTCCGCGACCGTGCCAGTTATGTGCTCCAACAAGGCAAGGTTCGCTTTGTACTGACCACGCCGTACCATCCGAACAATCCAATAGCTGACCACATCTACACGCATGGCGATGGCGTCAAGGTGCTCGCTCTCTGGGTGGAGGACGCCCGGAAAGCATGGGAAGAGACAACCAAACGCGGTGCGACCAGCGTTCAAGAGCCAACCGTTCTCCGTGATGAGCACGGCGAAGTTGTCGTCGCGACGATCAAGACCTACGGCGATACGGTTCACACGTTCGTCGAGCGGAAAAACTATCGTGGCGTCTTCATGCCAGGCTACGTGCCGGTGGAAACAACCTATGCCCCGCCGCCGATTGGCCTCAAGTACGTTGATCACTGCGTTGGGAACGTCGAGCTTGGCAAGATGAACGAGTGGGTCAAGTTCTACGAGGACGTTCTCGGCTTCAAGCTGCTCATCACCTTCGATGACAAAGACATCTCGACCGAGTATTCTGCGCTGATGAGCAAAGTCGTTTCGAATGGGACCGGCTACGTCAAATTTCCGATCAACGAGCCAGCGCAAGGACGGAAGAAATCGCAAATTGATGAATTCCTCGAATACTACCACGGTCCAGGCGTCCAGCACGTCGCCCTGGCAACCGACGATATCGTCTTCACTGTCGGTGAGCTGCGCAAGCGTGGTGTCGAATTCCTCCGCGTACCAGCAACATACTATGATGACCTGCTCGATCGCGTCGGCTCCATTGACGAGGATGTCGCAGTCCTGCGCGACTTGAACATCCTCGTTGATCGCGACGAGGAAGGCTACTTGCTCCAAATCTTCACCAAACCAGTGCAGGATCGGCCAACGCTCTTTTTCGAGATTATCCAGCGGAAAGGAGCGCGTTCATTCGGCAAAGGAAACTTCAAAGCACTCTTCGAAGCGATCGAACGCGAGCAAGCGCTCCGGGGCAACCTCTAACACGCAGGACAACGTTCGCGTCTTGTTGCGGCGAGCATCCAAATGCTCGCCGCATTCGTTTCCGGAGAACTCCCACTATTTTTGCGCACGTCTGGACAAGTCGAGCCAGGCACAAGCAAGTTCCACACCGCAGTTTCCACCATGCCTTCTGCTGTCAAGAAATCGAACGCTCGCAATTCCAAGCGCACCGCAGCACCGCCCCCACCAACCAAGGATACGATGGGGGCGCGTTTTTATGAGTCAGTCAATGCATACTTCGACCGTGCTGCCGCGCACACTAAACACAACAAAGGTATCCTCGACCAAATCCGTGCGTGCAACACGATCTTGGAAGTCAAGTTTCCTGCACGGATCAGCGGCGAGATCAAGGTTATCACTGCCTGGCGAGCAGAACACTCTCAGCACAAGCTTCCCTGCAAGGGTGGCATTCGCTACAGCGAAGATGCCGACGTCTATGAAGTCATGGCACTGGCAGCACTGATGACGTACAAGTGTGCGGTCGTCAACGTGCCCTTCGGCGGTGGCAAGGGCGCTATCAAGGTTGACCCACGCAAGCTCACGGTCGAAGAGCTTGAGCGCATCACAAGACGCTACACCGTCGAACTGATCCACAAAAACTGCATCGGCGCCTCGATCGACGTCCCAGCGCCGGACTACGGCTCCGGACAACGTGAAATGGCGTGGATCGCTGATACCTACATGTCCTACCGCCCCGATGACATCAACGCGCTCGGCTGCGTGACGGGGAAACCCGTCGGTCAAGGCGGTGTGCGCGGAAGAACAGAGGCAACAGGACGCGGGGTCTACTTCGGCGTTCGCGAAGCACTCAACGATCGAGAGCTGACGAAACGGCTGGGTATCACGCCTGGACTCAGCGACAAGCGCGTCATCGTGCAAGGCTTCGGGAACGTCGGCTATCATGCTGCGCTTTTCTTGCAAGAAGGCGGGGCGACGATTATTGGGGTTATCGAGTGGGATGGCGCCGTTTGGAATCCCAAGGGCATTGATGTTCGGGAACTGGCCGAGCATCGCCGCCAAACCGGCAGCATTCGCGGCTTCCCCAAAGCGAAAACCTTCAACGACGGCAATAGCGTCCTCGAATATCCGTGCGATATCTTGGTTCCAGCTGCACTCGAGTCCCAGATCCACATTGGCAATGCAGAGCGTATCCAGGCACAAATCATCGCTGAAGGTGCCAATGGGCCAACGACTGCATACGCGGAAGACATTCTGATCCAGCGCGGGATTTTCATCATCCCCGACATGTATCTCAACGCAGGCGGT
>BEHW01000063.1 GCA_002898675.1 bacterium HR20 | reverse complement strand
CAAGGAGCACCATCAATCCGCTACTCGAGTAGCGAATGCCTGTAATCGTGCCCCGCACCAACGGCGTTGCTGTCACCGTGGTGCCGTCGCTGGCTTGGGCACGAATCGTGAGCGAGTATGTTCCAGCTGGCACACGTTGACCACGGTCGTCGCGTCCGTCCCACTCAACGTGGTGCGTGCCTGCGTTGAGCTCGGATGCTGGGATGCGGATGCTGCGCAGCAGTGCACCACTGCTCGAGCGAATCTCGATGGTACCCTCCGTTGCAGCGCTGGCAAGTTGATACCCCACTGCAACAGTGCTGTTGCCATCGAACGTAACCTGCGAGGAGCTTACCTGCGCTGTTTTGCCAATGAGCGAGGGTGCCGTGTACTGCGCCATTTGCAGTGCAAGCGATGTGTTGCTTTGGAGCAGTTGCTCGAGCGTTGCATTGATGTTCTGCATCTGCTCGAGCGCTGAAAACTGTGCCAGCTGCGCCGCCATTTCCTGGTTCGAAGTTGGATCGAGCGGATTTTGCGATCGCAGCTGGAGCGTCAGCAGCTTGAGGAAGTCCTCCTTACCGAGCTGCTTGGTCGGCGTCTTTGCTTGCTGCTGAGGTGCAAGCTCATCGAAGAGCTGTTCGGTCACGGAACGAACCGTCCCTGGCATGGTGCCTCCTACATGAAGTGATCGAAGATCGCGTGCGTGCGACTTTGCCGCTGTCGTCGGTGAAACGAACGCTGCTGGCGTCGTCGCTCAGCATCCTCATCGCCAATTGCAGCGACAAGCGGTGCCAGGGGTGCAACCGTCTGCTGCGAGGTTGGTCTTTCATCCCGCATGCGAACGGTGATAGCCTCGGCGACAACGCCACTGCTTGCCAGATCTCGGCGTAGCGATTCGACTGTCTGCTCGACGGCACGGAGCGTTTCAGCGGACGAAACGATGATCTGCACCGCCGTTCCAGTTGCCTGTGGTTGAAGGTGCACAACAATTGTGCCAAGCGACTCTGGATAGAGAACGATTCGCGCAATCGTGGTGCCGGATTGTGTCAGCGTGGTAACCGTTGCGCGAAGGACAGAGTGCAGACCATCGAAGGATGTCACTGGCGACACGCCCGAGGAAGTGCTGTGCTGCCCTTGACGGAGAGCATCATCGGACCAGAGCGAAATGACGTGCTGCGCGGAATCGCGCACTGCAGCATTCGAGCGTTCGCTTTCGGCTGGCTGCCATCGCTGCTGGTGATCCATCGTTCCATCAGGAGATGGCATGTCAGCTCCTGCGCTGTGTGTGTGGAGCGCCAAGTGTTGCAGGAGGGCATTCTCCACGCCCTCTTTTCGGGGGGTGAAGATTGTTGCTGCCGATGCATCCTTCCAAGGAGCTTTGCTTCCATCGTCGGCTGGTGATAGGGCGATTGCGCCTTGTTGCGTGCAAAGCTCGATGTGGAAAATTTGCACTGCTGGAATCGGTGCACTTGTGCTGAGGATCTCAACCTGCGCATCAGGCACTGCGTTGCTGATGAGCTTTTGGAGCTGTGTAGCTGCGCGGATGAGCACCTCTTGCGGCGGTCGTGCGTCGGTACTCTGCGTGCTCTCGGCGGTTCTTTCGTCCAGGGTGGGCGGTAGTACCAGCAGCAGAGGATACGGCACAGCACTACCTGCGGCAAGTTCCGGAGAACGTTGGGTAGCTCCAGGCTCGGTTGAGGTATCGGTTGCGTCGGACTCGCCTGGTGTGCTCTGTATGCTGTTGGCTTCCTGCGGCGCTAAAAGCTGCGCAAAAAGATTTGGTTGACTTCGCACGCTGCCGGGAGCAGCTGCAGTGGTAAACAAGGCTTGTGCTTCGCTACAACCCGGAGGAGTACTACATCCTGGTAGAAGTGTGGTGAGAACGTTCGGCACAAAGTCGAGTGCAGGCATTGTCACGCGGTTGCATCCATGCAGTGTGGGAACGCCAGTGCCGCCAGCGGTTAGGGTTGTTCCAATGCAGCGAGCGAAATCGCAAGCGCTTTCTCTTTGGGAAGCTGCTCGAGTACGCGTGCGGCGGTCTTCCGCTTCATTGCGCGAAGAACTGCTGCAGCGTAGGAGCTTTCCGCATTGGCTAAGATTTTGGCAACCTCTGCTGGATCGGCTCGATCGTACATTTCGGCAAGGATGTGGAGATTCTTTAGCCGCAGCGAATCGCGCTGCACAGTGTGCTGTTGGGAGGCAAGAGCGGTCCTGGCGGCATCCAATTGCGATTGGAGCTCGCTGCGTTGCTGGCGGAGTGTCGCCAGTTCCGTAGTGATCCGCTGGAGCGAATCTTTCAGACGGTTCGTCTCTGCGCGGAAATGAGCATTTTCCTTTTCGAGCTGGCCAAGCTGTAGTTCCCAAACTGTTGGTGGTGCTGCAACGGAGTCATGTGCGGGCGGACGTGCAAGTCCGAGTAGCTCTGGCTTGGTTACGTAGATGTAGCCACCGCCGAGCACCAGACAGAGAAACGTGACGCTGCTGACGATCACGAGTGCGATGAGCTGCCTTGTACCCATGCAGGTGCGGTAACACGGTATAACGAACGCAGTGCTGTGCAGCCAGCGCTACCGCTGCTCGTACGACGGCGCGTTTCGATGGCGGCGTGCGGCGATTTCATCGAGCTGGCGCTGTTCGTGCCGACGCTGCTCGAGAGCGAATTCCTCGTAGCGACGCTGGCGAAGCCGACCAAGGACGTCCCGCTCCTGCATGCGTTCGATCAAGCGCTGCTCGGCACGCTCACGTTCCGTACGGACAGCATCGAGTTCCTGCTCAAGCGTGCGGATCTGCTCGGCAAGGCTCCGCCGGTGCGCATCGAGCATCTGTAGGTGGTGTGCTGCTGTTGTGGTGCTCTGCTCTTGCTCATCGAGCATGCGTCGGTGGAGCTGCTCGATTGCAGCGCGCAAGGACTGCTCTTCTGCCGCAAGTCGGGCTACTTCATACTCGGCTTGCTCGGCAAGGTGTTCGCGGTAGCGGAGGAGTGTCTCGAGCCGAAATCGAAAGTGCGCCATCGCCGTTCTCCAGGCTGGTACGTGGCTGCCTTCGCACTATCGAACAGTATCGGCGCGAAGGCGGGAAACCTGAGTACCTGCCGCAACAACTGCGCCAATTCCGTGCTATTGATGCTTCGCCACTGCAGCCAGCGCGTGGCAGAGAGCGTCGAGGTCTTGTTTGGAATACCACCCGCAGTGCCCAATGCGGAAGAGCATATCGCGGAAGCGTTCCTGCCCCCGTGCAACGAGGATGCCATGTTCAGCTTCGAGCCGTTCAACAAGGTCGGGAACGTGATCGGGTACGTACGCGACTGTCACTGCATTCGAACTGCACTCCCCGAAGAGGCGATAGCCCGCGGTCTGCAAACACGCGCGTATCGAAGACGCCAGGTGTGCATAGCGCTCCCACCGACGTGGCAATCCTTCCTGTTCGATGAGTTCAAGTGCAGCATCGAGTGCAGCAAGGAGCGTTACCGCAGGAGTAAACGGTGTCGTTGCCCGCTTGAGTGAATCGAGCGCAGTTCGAAGGTCAAAGTACAGCGTCTCAGGATGCGGCAAGAATGCTGATTGCGCACGACTGCTGAGTGCAACAAGACCCAGTCCAGGCAATCCGCCGACGCCTTTTTGAGACGACGCGATGACGACGTCAATGCCAGTAGCGTCCATGCGCACCGGATGGATGCCCAGCGAGCTAGTTGCATCTACGCAGACGAGGATCTCCGGTGCGTGCACTCGGACAATTGGGAGAATCTCCTCCAGCCGAGCGAGGACACCCGTTGACGTTTCCGAGTGAACAATCCACAGGCTCCGTGCACGTGGAGCAGTGCGGAGTGTCCGCTCGAGCGCATCGAGAGCGATATTTTCGCCCCACGCCGATTCGACGCGATGGACACGCGCGCCGAAACGCTCGAGCATCTGGGCCCACCGATGACTAAAGCGGCCACCGACGCAGACGATTGCTTCCGACCCGCGATCATGGAGCATACGCGCAATTGCTTCGTGTGCGCCAGTTGCCGAGCACGTCAGCACAGCGACGGGGCTGCTCGTTTCGAAGAGCATTTGCAGCCGAGCGTGCACGCGCTCGAGTAGCTCGGCAAACGCGCGGTGCCGGTGGTAGAGCGGCTGCTGGGCAGTCGCCTCGAGCACTGCGGGATGAACGGGGACCGGTCCGGGGGTGAAGAGGCGTCGAACGGCATGCATTGAACGTTTCCGTCAGTACAACAACGTGTGTGATGCGAAATTCGGATACATCTCGGCCGCCGCGCCGAGCGCTGATGGTTGCAACGATTTTTTCCTTGACTGTCATGGTTGGCGTTGGGACCTCGACGATGCCACCAGCGCTGGCCGCGGTGCAACGGACGTTCGGTGTTTCACCGGATGTTGCGGGAATGCTGCTGGCAGTGTTCACACTCCCCGGCTTGGTGCTGACCCCGCTGGGTGGTTACCTTGCCGATCGCGTTGGGCGGCGTGGCGTCCTTGTGGGTTCGCTGTTGCTCTTTGCTGGAGCTGGGGCTGCAGCACTCGTGGCAGAGCGTTTCGAGCATCTCGTCGTCGTCCGTTTGGTCCAGGGAATTGGAGCAGCATCGCTCGGTGCGCTCAACGTTACGCTCATCAGCGATTTCTTCGATGGGCACGCCCGTGTACGGCTGCTCGGGTTCAACCACAGCGTGCTCTCGATTGGGACGGCAGTGTTGCCAGTCATCAGTGGGTGGATTGCGGCAGCCAGTTGGCGTCTACCGTTTGCGTTGCCAATACTCGGCGTCGTTGTTGCTGCTGGTGTGCTGATGTTCATTCCGCCACATTCACATCACCAAGCGGTTAGCAGCGATGCGCCTGCTGGCGCTCAGACCAATCGTGGAGGTCTTGCGGTACTGCTGAGCATCAGTGCTGCAACGTATGCGGTGCTGTTTGGTCCGTTTCTCAACTACCTGCAGGAGCGTATTCGTCTGCTGGAGCCGGAGGGACCGGCGCTCTATGAACGCATTGGGTTGATGGTGGGGCTGATGTCGGTTGCGACGACGCTCGGGGCACTCGGTGTAGGGCGGCTTAGCAAGCGGTTCCCGCTGCACCTACTGCTCACTGTTGCGTGCGTGCTCTACTCGGCTGCTCTGGTGCTCTTCGTTGCAGTGCCGTCGTATGCGTTGCTTGTGATCCCAACGGTGCTGTTTGGGCTGGCGCAGGCACTCAACCAACCAGTGGTGCAGTCGTTAGTGGCACGTTTGGCATCAGCGGAGCGGCGGGGGACGGTTCTCTCGCTCAATCGCACAGCCGCACTCGTTGGCCAGACGGTGGGTCCGCTTCTGTTTGGAGCTGTCTATCGAAGTGGAGGTCTTGAGGTGGTGTTCATCGCTGGTGCAGCGCTGACGCTTGCGTGTGCGGGGGTGCTTTGGCGGTGGCAGCACTGACGTGGAGCTACCGGCTGGCACACTGCTTGCAGCAGGGATTTGGGACGAATATCACTTTGCCACGGATGGCACAACCACCAGCATTACCGGCCACACCAGCAGGGAGCGCACCGCCGCTTCCGCCAGGAATTGAGGCGATGCTCAGCAGTATGAGCCGCTACCGGGATCTTGCGCTTGTCGCTGGTATCCTCGGCGTGCTCGGATTGCTTATCATCCCACTGCCACCGTTCTTGCTCGATCTTCTGCTCGGGCTCAACATTGCACTTTCCGTGCTCATCTTGATGGTGGTGGTCTATATCTCCTCGCCGCTCGAGATCAGCACATTCCCGACGGTTCTGCTGGTTGCAACGCTCTTTCGGCTCGGGATGAACATCGCCTCGACGCGGCTCATCTTGAGCGAGGCCTCCGCAGGGAAGATCATCCATGCATTCGGTACGTTCGTCGTCAGCGGCAACTTCGTCGTTGGCGTGGTGGTGTTCCTGATTTTGCTGGTCATCAACTTCGTGGTGATCATCAAAGGCTCGACGCGGATTGCAGAAGTTGCCGCGCGCTTTACGCTCGATGCGCTGCCGGGCAAACAGATGAGCATTGATGCCGATTTGAACGCTGGCTTCATTGACGAGAAGGAAGCGCGCCGCCGCCGCGAGCAACTGCAGCGGGAAGCGGAGTTCTACGGTGCAATGGACGGTGCGTCGAAGTTCGTCAAAGGAGATGCCATCGCAGGGTTGGTCATTACGGGCATCAACATTCTCGGTGGCTTTGCAATCGGTGTGCTCCAGCGCGGGATGGACTTGAGCGCAGCGCTGAAGACCTACACCATTTTGACCATCGGCGATGGCTTGGTTTCGCAAGTGCCAGCACTGCTGATATCCGTTGCTGCTGGGCTCATCATCTCCCGAACAAGTTCGGAATCGTCGCTCGACAAGGATTTGAGCACGCAGCTGACAGGCAGAGCGCGTCCGCTCTTGGTTGTCGCCGGCGTTGCTGTTGCGATGGGCTTGCTGCCGGGGTTTCCCTTCCTGCCATTTGCTCTGCTGGGAATCAGCATCGGGAGCATCGGGCTGCTGCGGCAGCGGCAGACACAATCTGCCGAGCGTGAAAAGCTCCGCGAAGAACTGGCGCAAGCCGAGGTGGCGAAAAAAGCGCCCGAGCAACCGATCGAGGAGCTCATCAAGGTTGATCCTGTCGAGGTTGAGATTGGCTTGAACCTCTTGCCATTGGCCGATGAGCAGCAAGGCGGCGATCTTTTCCGGCGCATCGCGAACATTCGCCGGCAGTTAGCAAGCGAATTGGGCGTGATTTTGCCGCCTGTTCGCGTTCGCGATAACCTCGGTCTGGAGCCGGACGAGTACGTCATCAAGCTTCGCGGCAACATCGTTGCGCGCAATCGGCTCTACGTCGGGATGCTCCTGGCCATGAATCCGGGTACTGCCGAAGGGACGCTCCGCGGCATCGAGGTGCAAGAACCGGTCTTCGGACTGCCGGCGACGTGGATTCCGCTCCATGAGCGTGAGAATGCAGAGCTGGAGGGCTTTACCGTCGTCGAACCGGCAACGGTGCTGGCAACGCACCTGGCGGAGATTTTGCGGCGCAACGCCGATCGGCTGCTCAGCAGGCAAGACGTCCGCCAACTCATCGAAGCGCTCAAAAAGGACTACCCCGCGCTCGTCGAGGAAATCACACCCGACACACTCCCGCTCGGGACCGTGCAGAAAGTCCTGCAGAACCTGCTCCGCGAGCAAATTCCAATCCGCGATTTGCCGACGATTCTGGAAGCACTGCTCGAGTACGTCAAGGTCACCAAGAACACCGACGTCCTGACCGAGTACGTGCGCCACCACCTCGGCGAGACGATCAAACGCCTGTTCCAGGATTCCAACGGTGTCATCCATGCAGCGAGCCTGGATCCGGCAATCGAGAATCTGCTGACAACGACGCTCCAAAACAACACCGCAGCACAATCGAGTCCGACGTTAGGATTGGCGCCAGAGGTCGTCCGCGCCATTCTCCGCAGCGCAGGTGCAGCGCTCGATCACCTGACGATGCTTGGCTACCAGCCCCTGATCATTTGTTCGGCACCGATTCGGCCGTACCTCTATCGCCTGCTGCGGACGCAGTATCCGATCGTAAGTGTCATCAGCTATAGCGAGCTTCCACCCGAAACGGAGGTGGACATCGTCACTCGCATAGCGCTCAAGGAGCAGGCAGAGCCTGTTGCTGCGTAGGCAGGCCAACTGCTCAGGGCGTTTCGATCTCTTCCCAGCGCCGCTCATCGAAGATGAGCTGGCGGCAGAGTTCCCGGCCGCGTTCGTCAATGGTGTAGAGCGGAACAATCCGCGAGGCGTGGACGATTGCTAAATCGAGTCCGGCTTCGACAGCGTAGTGAAGGAACACCGAGTTGAGAATGTGGCGAATACGCGGCGCCAGTCCGAATGAGCAGTTGCTGATGCCCAGGATGGTTGCAGCACGTGGCATGCGCTCTTTGATTTGTCGGATTGCTTCCAGTGTGGCTTTCGCGCTCTGCCGCAGGTCTTCCTGTCCTGAGCCAAGTGGGAACGTCAGTGGATCGAAGATGAGATCTTCCTCGCGTAGTCCGTGGACGCCGACTGCATGATTTCGAATGCGCTCGGCGATGGCGACTTTTTTCTCGGTGGTGTAGGCTTGGCCTTCCTCGTCGATCGAGAGCGCAATGACCGCAGCGCCGAATCGTTTGGCAAGGCGCAGAATTTGGTCAGCTTTCTCGGTGCCGTCTTCGAAGTTGATCGAGTTGATAATTGCCCGCCCGCCGTAGAGCTTGAGTGCTTCCTCGATGACGGCTACTTCCGTTGAGTCAATCATCAGCGGCGCGGTTACCTGTGTGCGAAAGCGACGGATGACCTCGTGCATATCGCGGCGCTCGTCGCGTCCGACGTAGGCAACGCAGACGTCGAGGATGTGTGCGCCTTCGCGGATTTGTTCATTAGCCATGGCAACCATCGCATCGTAGTGTTCGGCAAGCAGCAGCGTCCGAAATTGCTTGGAGCCATTGGCATTGCAGCGCTCGCCGACAAGCAGTGGCGGCTGCTCGATGTGGAGTGGAACGCTTGTGTAGAGTGAGCTGACGCTCGGCGCAAAGCGAACGCACCTGCGGCGATCCGACTCGCGCTGAGCTACTTCTGGGCGTGCGTTGTAGTCAGCCAGCCACTCGGCGAGCACGCGGATGTGCTCATGCGTCGTCCCGCAACATCCTCCGATGATGCGAACGCCGAAATCACGGACGTAGCGTTGCATCCAAGTGAGCAATTCCTCCGGACGGAGGTGGTAGTGCGCTCGGCCACCGATATTCTCCGGAAGCCCGGCGTTCGGCATGACAAAGACCGGCTTCGGTGAATGCGCAGTAAGGTAGCGGACATGCTCTTCCATCTCCTTCGGGCCAGTGGCGCAATTCATGCCGAAGGCAACGATGCTCTCGTAGGGTTCGAAAGTCGTCAGCGCGGCTGCTATGTCTGTGCCCATGAGCATGGTGCCGGTCGTTTCGATGGTGACGCTGACGATGATTGGGATAACGCCACCGCGCCAATCGGGCGGGGAGTTCCTCCTCCATTCGGCAATTGCATGCTCAGCGCCAGCGAGTGCTGCCTTGATTTGGAGCGGATCTTGGCAGGTTTCGATGCAAAGGAGATCAACGCCTCCTTCGATCAGACCGCGGGCTTGCGTGGAAAATGCTTCTGCCGCTTGGTCGAAGCTGATGTGCCCAAGCGATGGGAGCTTTGTACCAGGTCCCATCGAACCAGCAACGAATCGCGGCCGCCTGTGGCTGGAGTAAGCATCTGCTGCGCGACGTGCAAGCGCTGCAGCCGTGTAGGAAATTTCGTAGGCACGATCGGCGATTCCGTACTCTGCCAGTACGATCGCCGACGAACCGAACGAATTTGTTTCGATGACGTCCGCACCTGCCGATAAATAGGCACGATGGATCTGTTCGATCACGTCTGGGCGTGTCAGGCAGAGCATTTCGTTGCAGCCTTCGAATTGTCTGCCGCCGAAATCCTCGCTCGAAAGTTCGTAACGTTGGATTGTCGTTCCCATCGCACCATCGAAGAGCAGAACACGCTCGTCGAGCGCGCTGAGAAATGGATGCGGTGTACTCATCGCGTACAATGCAAGCGTGGCACTCGTGGTGCAAAATATGGTGGTCGCTGCACAGGACTGCACGCACAGGAGGCTATCGAGGGAGGATGGAATTCGAGATTCGAGATGTGCCAGCGGAGAGAATGTCTCAGGGGTTAGTTTTTCTCGAGCGAGGCCTTACAGCCGGACGGGATCGTGCGAGCTGCGATGCGCCTCGAACCGCTCCCCGCAGATACTCCGGTCCGAGATAAATTGCCAGTCGTATCCGCGCACGATGGAGTCGTTGCCGTGTTGTCGCCTCGTTGCAATGGAGGATCGAGGCAATGTCTGCGACATCGAACCCGAACGCACTCAATAGCAATATGACAACATCATCGACTTTCAGTGCACCCAGTGCACCGACGAGATCGGTGTGGAGAGCGACTCTTGAGAAAACATCCTCACATGGATCGCGGAGATCGCGGTCGGAGGCGGTATCTGCGGGGGACCATACACGTTCCTGCTCCAGTGGAGCTTGGTCTGCATGTTGCGATGCTCTGGCTTGCTGCTGATTGCGTCGACGGCGGATATTGGAGAGCTCTCCACCTGTCCAGCGGAGAATCTTTTTGCAAAGCTGATCATCGGGAAGTGGTGCCAGCGTTTCTTCGTGGTCCAAACAACGCACGATTGCAGTGTGGAAGGCATCCATGCAATCATCCATGCTCCATGTTCGGTAGCGAGCATGGAGCAACGACATGCACCGATCGTAGATGATCGCGACGCGCTGGCGCCATTCTATGCTTGGCACTGGATTGCTCGACTTGCGTTGATTGCGGCGACGTTTCATGGATCACTTCCTTCTATCGTACCGGGACGGATCGTCGTCAAATTCAGCGATGCTTCGTCTTGGTTATGCGCGCAGTGCTGGGAGTACCGAACGAGAGAACAATTCCAACGATAATGGTGCAAAATGCAAAAACTTGAAAGATGATTTGCTCTGTGTGCCTCAGGTCTCCGCGCAAAATGATGCTCAAAAAACGCTCGATGCCGACTCCAACAAAATACAGAGACACGAGCTTCCCGCGTGCGCACCGTCGTTTCACTTCCACCAGACTTAGTATCAATAGCGCGAAGAATGCGATGGCTTCCTCGAATTGAAGAGGGTGAATGCGCGCTCCTTTCAAAGGAGATAACGACCATTCAGAGGGTATGCTCACCGGTATCGTTGTCAATGCACCATAACAACATCCTGCCAATGCACACGCAAGTTTACCAACAAAAATGTAATAGCAACAGTGAAGGTATGAGTGCATCGAACCGAAATTGAGGACAGAGATGCCGTCCGGCTACAACGCAAAGAGCGAACACTGATACTACTCCAACAATACTTGTCTCTCCACCGATAAGTGTATCTTGGTTGGCGCCGGCTCCTTCGATCATCATCATCCCTGCGATTCGGGCAGCGACGACAAAAGCGATGAGCATACACCACCACACCCAATGGTATTGTCCATAACTCAAGCACCACCTGATTGTCACAATGCGCAAGAGCAAAAAAGAAAGAGCTCCTCCACATGCCAGGAGGAGCGTGTACGATGGGACTTCCCATCGCCAAATTGCAATGAACGGATGCATGTTATTTCATGGACCTATCACGCGTTTTAGCGGACCATGCATTCAATCGAAGAAGACTTAGCGAGCACGAAGAGATATTTCTTCCCGCCGTAGTAGGCTTCTTCCGCAACACCGCGGGCGAGTCGAATCGAAATTTTTCTTGCATTCCTCAACACGGAGGACGGTACGGTGTAAAAACCATCGTCTGCGACAATTTCGGTGATTCCTCTTCCGAGGCTACCGTCGAGCGTTGCCAGCACGAGGACTGTGATCATGACATAGTCTGTCGAATCTGGCGATGGGGTCCATGCAATCGTAACATTGTCACTGCGGTTGAGTGTATCCATCAATTCAGGTTGTTCAATGTTCACTTGAGGCGTGTTGAGAGAGATTGTGTGGGTGTAGGTGGTACCATCGATGGTCCACTCGAATGTGTTCAGTTGTGTGCCGAAGTACAGGGGCATGTCAAAGGCCTGATATGAGTACTCTCCTCCCCCGCCGTACACGCCTAACGTATGGCCATTGACGCTTGCTCCAGTGATGCTGCGTGCCCTTCCGAAGTAGGCAGTCACTCCAGTGTACTTCCGATGTCGGATTGCGAGGAGTATGCTGTCAAGAGCGGCGCCCTCGCCTGTCGGGACATCTTCCCCATGATTCCACCACTCCTCGGTTTCGTGAGCGTACCATTGGCCTCCATCGTAGTTGCCAGTTCCGACATTCAGTAAATCAATGTTACCCTTCAGACGCTTCGGTGTCGTGGTTTCCGGCGTCATGAACTGATTACATCCTGCTGACCACACGAGCATGAGTGCCACAACTGTAGCGAGCAACGAGTAGTGGAGAAAGGTGTACCCTTTCATCATAACCTCCATTAGAAGTTTAACATTGAAAAAGTACGCATCGAGACTCTGCGTGCGTATCTATCTCATTGGTAGAAACAAGGATCGCATCTCAAGACGATTGCTTCATTCGTTTCGCTCGCATCACATTCTTCACGAAGCGATCCTGTATAAGAGCAGGTACGTATAGCGAACCTACCATCCGATAATCTACAAACGATGTCATATGTGATAGTTATGGATGTTGACCTACGTGGAAGATAATAGCAGTCCGGATTTGGTGGTGGCGAATTCCTCACTTGCCGCAGGATATTATCACCAGATGCGACACGATACATTGAATAGATCACATTCGACTGTCCCGTGTTTGTGATACAACCACATTCCGAACTGGGTGGAATTCCCACAGTGATGCATCGCCTGATATTACCATCACAACAAGCAGTCACTCCAGACCACAATGCAGCAACTGCAAGTACAGCAACACTCAGTAGCATGAGAGTATTGCTCAGCAACGTATAAATGCTGTGTCGGTGGTGCATTGTAGGCACGAGCGATATTCCACAATCTCTCTACCGTGTATATAGTCACGAAAGCGCTTATTGTGACAGCGTGGAATCACCATTTTTTCGAAACGGCATCTCTGGATGCTATTCCACACATCACGAGGAGCCTGTCTCGATGAGTCGCGGCACGCGAAGGACTCTCACCAATTTCGAATTGCAGCGATCCGTTCGCGCAAGCGCAGCTTGAATTGTTCGGCGCTCAAGTTTGTGCCAAAGCCGAAATCATCCATTGGGTCCTGCACGATCCCATCGACGATGGGGTAAATGCCAAAGCCGCACGAGCTTTCTCCTGATCCTTCCCATTCCAGTCGAATGGGATCTAAAGTGTAATGGTCGATTTGTGTCGTGTCTGTCGAACGGCAGGCCACGTTGTAACGAAGGAAGACGATGT
>BEHW01000062.1 GCA_002898675.1 bacterium HR20 | reverse complement strand
ATCGAGGAGACGATTTACCTGGAGCAATCCGAGATTGCGCGCACCTTTCAGAATGCGGATGGGCCGGCGACGAACTATGGCATTGAGCTCGAAGTTCGAAAGCGCCTTGATCTCCTCGGCGCGTGGGGAGAGAACGTTGTGCTCTCGGCGAACTATGCGCGAATTTTTTCGGAGGTTGTCGTTGCGCAAGGTGGGCAGCTTGATCGCCGCCCAATGTGGGGACAGTCGCCCTACACGCTGAATGTGTCGGCTTATGCGACGATTCCCGCATGGGAAGCTACGTTGAGCATTGGCTATAACGTGTTCGGTCGGCGGATTGTCCTGGTCGGATTACGCAATGCATACCTGTTCGACGATCCGCACACCTACGAGTTGCCCCGTGATGTCGTAGATGTTGCGGTGAGTAAACGGCTTGGAAACTTTGAGCTGCGGCTTTCGATTCGCGATCTGCTCAATCAACCGCTACGGTGGGAGCAGGGTGGCACTGTTGTGCAGTCCACCATTCGCGGCCGCTCCATTGGATTTGGCGTCAGCTATCGCTTCGGCGAGCAGTAGTGTTTCACAACTTGTGGTGCTTGCTCCATGCAACGTTCGTTGTTCCTTCTTCTCGGTGTGCTCGTGCTTGCGGATGCAACAGCACAGCAGATCACCGTTCGGTTGCTCAAACCTGCCGGCGGCGAAGTCTTTCGCCCGGGCATCTCGGAGGACCTCGTCTGGGACACGACGGGCTATCCGGGAATCTATCCGACGTGGCGGTTCCAATTTGCGACCAGCCCGACTGGTCCGTGGACTGATCTCCAGGGTGCGACAGCGGTCAAGGACTCCGCAAGTCGGCGCGGACGCTTTACTGGTGGTTTCCGTGTTCCAGCAATCCCGACGACAAATGGCTACGTGCGGATGGTGCTTGTCAAGCCTGATGGTACGCTCGATGAAACAGTAACCAGCCGCAATCAGCAGCCGTTTACAATCGTGCAACCGCAGTCGATACGACCCGATTCGGTACTCCGAACGCCAATCACAACGCGCGTCCAGCTGAGCAACAAAAAGCTCTATGGGCTCGATGGGTATGTCTTCGTTGATGAGGGTGGAGTGCTCGTCATCGAGCCGGGAACGGTGATCATTGGTGACACAGTGGGGCAGAATTCTGCGCTCTGCGTCAATCGCGGAGGGAAAATCATCGCTCAAGGGACACGGCAGCGTCCGATTATCATGACCTCATCGGCCCCTCCAGGGCAGCGTGCGCCGGGCGATTGGGGCGGACTGCTCTTGTGCGGACGTGCGCGGACAAATCACCCCGGAGGCCAAGCAGCACTCGAAGGGGGGATTGCCGATGCAAATCAAGTGCGCGGGTGGTTTGGCGGCAACGACGACAATGATTCCAGCGGTGTCCTCCGTTACGTGCGGATCGAGTTCGCTGGAATTGCAGCTGCGCCCAACAGTGAGCTCAACGGTCTGACACTTGGCGGCGTTGGACGGCGAACGGTGATCGAGTACATCCACGTCAGCTATGCCAACGACGATGCTATCGAATGGTTCGGAGGCTGCGTCAACGGGCGTTACTTGATCACGACAGGTTGCATTGACGACGACTTCGATACCGATAACGGCTGGAGTGGGCGCGTGCAGTTCGGTGTTGGACAGCGATTTCGGCATCGCGCCGACCAATCGATTTCGCAAGCGTTCGAGTCCGACAACGACGCTAACGGTTCGTTCAACACGCCGTACACGACGGGGGTATTCAGCAACATGACGCTCATCGGTCCACTGCAGGATACGTCGTGGTCGCCTGGGACAGGCACTACGCCCAATACGTACAACTCGCGCTTTGGTGCAGCAGCGCAGATTCGCCGTAACTCGCGTTTGAGCATCATCAACAGCGTTTTCCTTGGTTGGCCGCGCGGGGTTGAAATCGCAGGCTCGAACACGATGGCAGCAGCGGCAGCCGATTCGTTCCTGATTCGCAACAATTCGTTCTATGGCATCAAGGGAACGTGGCTCAACTTCGCTGGTGGTACTCCGCCGCAAGGCATGACAACCGCATGGATCGAACAACCACAGTTTGGGAACATCCTCGATAAAAGCTCGCCTGCACTGGCGATGCTGATGAATCCCTTTGCGATGAACTTGGACTTCAACCCACAGCCGATGGCGAATTCGCCCGTAGCTTCACAAAGCACATCGTACCAGAGCACCCCGCTGGTGGATCTGAGCTGGTTTACGCCAGTTTCGTACCGTGGTGCGTTTGCACCGTATCCAGTCGAGCGCTGGGATTTGCCATGGGCAGAATATGACCCCATCAATGCAGACTACACGCTCTCGGTTGGTGATGACAAGTCCGACTTCGGTCTTGCTCTCGAGGTGTTGCCGAATCCCGTTGCAGACGTTGGTGTGCTTCGCTACACGCTCCCGACCGATGATCAGGTCACGCTGAGCATCGTTGATGCGCAAGGCCGCGAAGTCGTGCGCTACCTCAATGGCTACGCGCAGCATGCAAGCATTTACGAAGTTCCGCTCCGTGCCGAGTGGCTTTCGAGCGGAAGCTACTTTGCTCGGCTTGTGACCCAGCGCAATGGAAGCATCGTTGCGCCTGTCGTCATCGTGCGCTAATCGCTCTCCGTCGGTAGGGCGATAGGCGTTCCGACGCTCTCTTGCTCTCCCCCGAGCGGGAGAACCACACACACGCAGCAGGGCATCCGTTTGCGGATGTCCTGTTGATTTTTGGAAAGAGTGAAACGCTGCGTTGCGAAGTTGTGTTACTAAGCATGCTAGTTTTGAACGTTCAAACTCCGCACGGAGGCAGCGATGAAACCTGTGCTTGCGTTGCTCTGCATCGCGCTGGCGGCCAGTGCCCAAGAGTTGCCCGATAGCAAAGGCAAAGATTTTTGGTTCTGCTTTATGCCGAACTATCACAACGGTGGAGTCACAAATGCTTCCGCGCAACAGCGCGATTCTGTCTTTGTCTTTATCGCTGCCGAGAAGTCCACAACGGTAACGTTGGAGTTCACGCCGTATGATGGCCGCCCGTCACAACGGATTGTTCGTCGAATCACCGACCCGCAGCAGATGCTCATTATCGGGATGAGCTTCTGGGGTGTCGAGCTCATCGGGGTCAATGGTGGGGGCTACATCGTTGCACGGCAACAGCGCCACACCCAGCGGCCAGTGCCGTATTCCTTCCACCTGACAAGCGATGAAGACGTCACCGTCTATGCAATGTCGCACGCAGACAAAACCAGCGATGCCTTCCTTGTCCTGCCAACTGATGCACTTGGGAAGGATTATTTCATCATGAGCTATAACGCAGACCTTTACAGCTCGGGATTTGGTGGCGACTATTCATCGACGCCATCGCAGTTTGCGGTTGTCGCCACGGAAGATTCGACGCTGGTGGAGATTGCGCGCCTGCCAGCACCGACCATTGATGGGCCGGTCAACCAAATCATGCTCCAGCGTGGGGAAGTGTACCTTATCCAAAGCCAGAACACGAGTGACTCCTACGACCTGACGGGAGCGCGTGTGCGCTCAAATCGCCCGATTGCAGTCTTCGGCGGGCATCAACGTGTGCGCCTTCCCCTTGCCGATCGCGATCGGGAAGGTGGAGGGTACATCTCCTCGCGCGATTGCCTGATCGAGCAGATGCCTTCAGTCAACACGTGGGGGCGTTCGATGTTCCTTGTGCCGTACCCCGACCCACCCGGTGATCTCAAGCGATCAAAAGACCGCTTTCGCATCCTTGCAGCGCGCGATAGCACAGTCGTCTATCGCGATAGCGTTCCTCTCGTTGTGCTCAACGCAGGGCAGTACTACGAAGGCGACCTCGATCAAGCTGCAACATTGAACGCCAACCGTCCAATCCTTGTCGCGCAATTCCGGCGTACCTCAACTCCTGCCAGCCGGGGCTACGAGACCTACTACCTTGGCGATCCGTTCATGATGGTTGTGCCGCCGACCGAGCAGTTCTTGAGCACCTATCGCTTCATCTGCCCGCGGATTTACGAGGATTCAGCGATTACGTCGCTCTATTCAGTTCCGCGGGAGGTGTACAAGTACCACTACGTGACCATTGTTGCACCCGACTCAGCAAAAGCGACCGTCCAAGTGGACGGCCAGACTGTCCCGCAGAATCTCTTTCGACCCATTCCCAAAAGCAACTACGTTTACGCGTGGTATCGGCTCGATGCAGGGGTGCATTCAATTCGTGCGAACGCACCGATTGGTATCTACGTGTATGGGTACGGTTTTGCGGATTCCTACGGCTACGTTGGTGGTATGGCATACCGGCGGTTCGATTTCGATCCACCCCAGATTTTCTCGACCACGCAATGTCCTCCATACCGCATCGCTGTGTACGACACGCTCCCGATGGACAGCCGCGTTGATGTGGTGCGTGTCCTCGAGGATTCGTCTAGGAACGTAGAGTGGCGAATCGAACGCAAGACACTGCTCCCGGAAGACTCCGTCATCGTGTACGTGAGCCTGCGCGATCCCTACGAGGACGGCGTTGTGACAATCTTTGCTGAAGATGCAGAGCAGTTTGTTACTGTCAAGCGATTTGAGCTCCCCGGAATGACGTTGCGCGGCATAAGCGCAAGCGCAACGGTGGAGCGGTTGCCGCTGCGCTACACGTACCGAACCGCGACCAAACGGACCTGGTGCTTCCCGCTGCAGTACGTCAACGTAGGAAATTCCCCACAGACTGTCCTCCGCGCAGAGAGCGTCAGGGGAAGCATCAGCAATGCATCTCTGCCAGCGGTCGTCGGAAGGCGAGATACGCTCCAGCTGCAGGTTTGCTACCGCGCTGATCGAACAGTGACCATCACCGATACCCTTTGGCTTGAAACTCCGTGTGGACGCTACGCTGCGGCAATCTTCACGATCGAGTTCGTCGTGGATACTATCGCGCCGCGGGTGCTCCGCGCTGAGCAACCATGCCCGCCGGCGCATACTCTGACTATCATGGAAACGGGCACGACGGAGAGCGGGATTGCAGCAATCGAAGTGCTCGATTCAGCTAACGTCACCATAGAACTTCTCGGAAGCGGCGATGGTGGCTATTGGCTCGCTGAGCAGCAAATGCTCCGCGTGTCCCAACGGGATTGGCGCCTTGATAGTTGGTACCGCATCCGTGTCATTGATTCCTCTGGAAATAGCAACACGATCAGCGGCGCATTCGAAGGGCACACAGTGATGATCACCAACCGAGATTCGCTTGCCCCCATTCAAACGTTTCGTGCAGCAAGCAATAGTTTCCTCTGCGACACAATCGAGCTGTACAACTACGGCAGCTATCCGAAGCGATTCGATAGGCTTGTCATTCGTGGTATCGAATTCGCACCGCCACCGTTGTATGTGCCGCTTGTTATCGCGCCAGGGCAGCGGGTGCGTGTGCCGGTGTGTGCATTGTTGCCACCATACCGCGCTGGTGCAGAGAACATCTACCGAGATACGCTCGAGCTTTTGGTCGGCTGCTTTGTACGCCGGATGCCTGTGGAAATTACAATCACCGAGCCAAGCTATAGCGCTGAAAGCTCATGTGGCGTCGTTGTCGCTACGCCCCCTGCCGGTAATGCTCCGACGCTGATCCGCGATGGCGGCAGTTTTGAACTGCTCTTACCATCGAGCGGCGATTGGCAGCTTGCACTCTATGCAACCAGAGGACAATTGCTCTGGCAAACTCGAATCACAGGCACACGCGCGCGGTGGGATATGGAACGCCTCCCACCGGGTGCGTACTGGCTCATTGGAACAAGCAGCACAGCGATGCTACAGGTGCCAGTGCTCTGGACAGGGCAGTAATTTTGCGTCAAGTCCAAAACAATCACCATCAGCCTGCCATGCAACTGTTCATTGACTCTGCCAACCGCGATGAGATCCGCACTGTCGCTGGGCTTGGGATTATCGCTGGTGTGACGACAAATCCGAGTTTGCTCGCAAAAGAAGACCCGACAACGCCGGTCGAGAAGATCATCGCGGAGATCCACCAAATCGTCGGTGGCCATATTTCCGTGGAGGTTGTCTCGACTGACACCGACGGGATGATTCGTGAAGCCGAGGAGATTCTCTCCTGGCTGCCGGAGGCAACGATCAAAATCCCGATGATTCCTGCTGGATTGGCAGCTGTTGCGCGACTGAGCCAGCAAGAAATTCCAACCAACGTCACGCTTGTGTTCTCGCCTGTGCAAGCGCTCGCTGCTGCGAACGCGGGCGCAACGTACGTGAGCGTGTTCCTCGGGCGGCTCGATGACGCCGGACACGATGGAATCGGTGTTCTCGAGGATGTCGCCGAGATCTGGGATGTGCAGGGAATCGAAACCCAGATCATTGCTGCATCGGTGCGGCATCCGATGCACATCGTTCGAGCAGCAAAAGCGGGTGCACATATCGCAACGGTGCCCTACAAGGTGCTCATGCAATCGCTCAAGCATCCACTCACGGATGCAGGACTTGAGGCTTTCTTGCGCGATGCAGCAAAACGCCAGGTGCAGACGGTAACAGTCTGATGAAGTACCTCCTGCTGCTGTGCACCGCATGGGTGCTTGCTTTCGGGCGCGGAGAGGAAATCGTTACGTTTGCGCTCGAAGATCAGTGGGGCACACGCTGGGAGTCGAGCCAGCTTGTAGGCAAACCCTACGTACTCATCCTCGCTGACCGTGAGGGGGCAGAGCACGCGCTGCGGTGGGGTACTGAGCTTGGTCGCCAGCTCGGGAACGATGTACAAGTGCTGGGATGTGCAAACTTCGATGGCGTTCCATTTTTCCTGCGGTGGTATGTCCGGGCGCGGGTTCGCGATCGAGTAACGAGTGCACCGCTGCTCCTTGATTGGGATGGTACGCTCTTTGAGCGCCTCCGTTGCAAAGAGGGGGTGCCGACTGTACTTGCTGTTGGGAGAGATCGCCGGGTTTTCTATCGGTACGAAGGGCCGCCGCAGCCAGATGCCATCGGGCATGTTGTAGGGAAAATTCGATCATTCCTTGCTGAGGCTACGCGATGAGCGACTACGATTACCTTGTGTACACCGACGGTGCATGTATTGGCAATCCTGGTCCGGGTGGGTGGGCCGCAATTATCCGTGGCCGTGACGGTAGCGAGCGAATCCTTGCGGGCAATGCAGTGCGCACGACGAACAATCGCATGGAGCTGATTGCAGCGCTCGAAGCGCTTCGAGTGCTTCCGGAGGGAGTGCGGGTGCTCCTCCGCACCGATTCACGCCACCTTGCCGATGCAATCGAAAAAGGCTGGGCAGAACGCTGGCGGGCGCATGGCTGGAAGCGCAACCGCCGCGAACGTGCGGAAAATAGTGACCTCTGGGAGCAGCTCCTGGCTGAGCTTGAACGCCGTAGCGTTCGGATCGAGTGGGTTCGCTCCCACAACGGTGATCCGCTCAACGAACGCTGCGATGCGCTCGCCCGCCGTGAAGCAGAGCGTGCAACAGGCGTTGATGCAGGATATGAATCAGCCTTAGCTCATCAACAGGAGATCCTTCGTTCCACCGAACCTTCTGGCACCCAGCACGCAGTGATCGAGTGCAGAACTGAAGCCGGTGGTGCCGTTGTGATAACCGATGGAAAAAGCAGCGTTCGGCTCGAACGCCAGCAGATCCCCGAGTTGATCTCGAAGCTCACAAAGCTTTTAGTCTCGTGATGCGGTGGATGGTTGGACTGCTTCCTGCTATCGTTTGGGCGCAGGTAGAGCTCACCATCCCGGATACACTTCCGACGCACATGCTGCGCTGGCAAGACATTCGAGGAGATGTCCTTCTCCGGATGCGTGGTGCAGTGCGCATTCTGGCGTGCCTTGAGCCCTCGCATGCAGATGCGATCTGCACACCATTTGCACGCCAACCAGTCACACTGCTGGCTGATTCGCTTCGCCTTCCGTTCGCTACGCTCATTGCGGAGCTTCTCGCTTCCGCGGAGCCGTTTCCCTATCGGAGTTCTCTGCCACAGGGTCAGTGCCGGATCTGTGTTCGCGTAGTGGATGCGAACGATTCATCACGGGAGGTTGTGCAGATGCACTGCCAGTCGGTTTTTCTTCGCGGCATTCCGCACATTGAGGCAACCGGCGCTACAGGTATAGTCAGGGCGAGCGATAGCGCACTGCTGCATTTTCAGTGGAGTGTTCCAACACCTGTCAGCAGTGAGCAGCAGATCGAGTGGGAGCTTCGCATCGCGCCGCGCCGGCTGGGGCAATCGGCGTGGTATGCGCTGATGGTGAATGCACCGATCGTTCAGTGTACACGTGATTCTGGTAGCCAGACAGCATGGGAATGCTCGCTACATGCAAAGGTATTTGCGCCGAAGACGCGATACGTCTGGGGAATTTTCACGCGCAGTGCAGGTGAAGCATGGGAGCTGGTTTCTCCGGTGCGGGAATTCGTTGTTGAGCAGTAGGCTGTCTGCCGCCGCCTTGAAAAAATCATTTGGTTTGTAAACATTTCTGCATTATTTTAGGGTGGAAATCGGACACGGGCAGTACGCCGATGCTCACCATGTTGGACAACCTGTTTTGGGATGCACGTGCACTGCGTCTGGCAACGCAGCCTGGGGAACGCGTGCCACTCTGCTGCTTCGCCGCTGAGAAGCTGACACACACACACACACCATTCCACGCCGGCTGCTGTTCGATGAAGAGCGCCCACCGCCATGTGGAACATGAGATCGCTTGTGTCGGGATGGAGGAGAACAATGCTCTTTTCATGTTCCACTACCTGTGAAGGAAATACCTATGAAAGCTATCATCAATTGTTGGTTGATCACGGGTGCGCTATTCTGCACAATGTTGTCCGGTCTGAAAGCGCAACCGTGCCCGCCTCAAGGAGACTGCGATACAGCACAATGGCAGGGACCGATCGGTACAGCATTCAAAATTGCTGCGCCCTCGTGTTCTCTTCAGGTCAACATGATGTATCGCATCTGCAATGGCGTGGTTGAATTTTACGAGGTCTCTCGTGAGTTGATCGGCATTTGTGAAGCATTCGAGAAACGCAGTGTGTTCCATTTCGATTTCGACGCAGCAGCAGAAATGGCTGTGCAGGCAGGTCTTCAGAATATCTGGGAATGGATTGTTCAAAGGGGTTTCTACTCCGGATCAGTACCTCCCTGTTCGACTGGTTGGGGTACGCCACGAGCCCATTACTACACACGACGTTGTGGAGTTTGGGTGTACTGCGAGTATGCTGTTGACGAATCGGTGGAGAAATGGTGCCAACAGGGATTCGATCCACCCTTCCCTGAGTTTCGAGGTCCCGATGGCAAACTACGTGTGCGCTCGTACAAATGGCAGGACTGCGGAACCACATGCTGCAAGCGGGTCTTCGAATACTGCATCGAGACATTTCCCCAATTCGGGGATCAGGTCATACGTGCACGTCAGATCAGCAAGCAGCGAATTTATCCCTGCAGCCTGCAAGAGTCGAAGTACGGCACAGGTCCCAATTCGGCTCAGTGTGAGGACGGTTGTTGAACTATTAACGGAGGTACTTATGAGACACGTTTTTTCTGTGATCGCTCTGCTGATCGGCGCTGCGTGGGTGCTCGAAGCACAAACTGCCTGGCGGGTAACCCAGCTTTTCGACAAACCTGCCGGTCGTGTTTGTCTGCGCAATGGTCAGCTTTATGCTGTCCAAAGCGGTAGCCTCTACCGCCTCCCGCGGTGGGGTATGATGAATGTACTTCATTCGGTTCACGTGTGGGATGGGCAGCAATGGAACCCGATCGGGTTGCCGCAGTACGGCTACCCTGCGGATACACTCGACCAACCGATCTTCAGTCACTATAGCTTTTGGGCGCCGATCGAGACGGATCACGAAGGCAATATCTACGTTGCCGGTCGTACAATCCGTGACGCAGAGTCTCGCGTGGCAGAGTCTCGCGTGATGGTGTTCCGTGTTGCCGAGCAGCAGTGGCATACTTACCGCTACGTTCCAAGCCCGTTGACGCCGTTCGAAGACTCGCTCCGGATGACACGGAAGTTTCTCTGGTTCGGAGTGGATGGTAGCGGGAGAGTCTATGTGACCGCCGACTCCTACCTCTTTTCGTGGATTGATACACTCAACAACTCCGTGAGGATTACCCAGAGGTTCACAGAACTCTTCCGCGTCGGTCGTTCGGGGCTGGAGTTGATCAGTCGTTGGACGTTATTCGGAGATAACGCCGAGGAAGCTACGCCCTTCGTTCCCGATGGGCAGGGTGGGTTGTATTTCTGCACCGGAGTAGTGCTCGTCCATTTCGCTGCAGATGGAACGATCGAGCATCGGCGGTTTACCTTTACGCCGCCGATAGATTTCGACCGATCAGCGCGGATATTGACGCGTGGCGCCGATGGGCAGTTGTATCTTTTAGCTTACATCGGGACAGGCCGTATGACTGTCGCCCGGCTCGATCTACAGCAAAACGCTCTTACCTATCTACCGCCGGTTTTCAAACTCTACAACACAGTCGAAGATCCGAATATGATGATCACACTCAGAGGTATTGGTCTGGGTCTGTGGACGAACGGTACGCGAGCGCTCGTCAGTAAGGGCGGTTTCGATGTATTCGAGTTTACTTTCGGCGATACTGCAACGTCGTCGTTTCGGACGTTATCGCTCGGAGGTCCGACGAATTTTCACGAGGTGTACTGGCTCGACTCCAGTCGGTGTTTGGTCGGTTGTTCACATAGATTGTTTGCGATCGAGCGAACGGTGGTATCGGTCGAAGACGAGCCGAAGGAATCGCTGACGGTCGCTCCCCATCCTGTCAAGCGTGGCGAGGATGCGCTGCTATTGGGGACGATACCGGAGAACTGTCAGCTCGACATCGTCGATGGGCTTGGGCGGACAGTGAGCACCACTGCGTTCAATGGTGGATTGCCAGTCGTTCCGACGGCAGGCTTGAGTGCGGGAGTGTACACGCTTCGTCTGCAGGGGCGGGGCGGTGACGTTCGGACGGTGCGACTTGTGGTAGTTGATTGAGCGCTGTCTGTTGCGTAGTGTTGTCGGGGGCGGCTGGCTGTTCGGTCGTCCCTGACCCATTTCTAGTGGTCATGGCAGCGGCGATGTGCCTGTACGTTGGGTTGTGCTCGGCATATCCCCTTTCCCGTCATGCCGAACGTGTTTCGGCATCTTGTGCAGTGAGACCCTGAACCAAGTTCAGGATGACGGTGTGTGTTCAGGGTGACGTGCGTTTGGGGAATGCGCAACCCCCTGTCATGCCGAACTTGTTTCGGCATCTGATTGCACTGCTGTTTGTCGTGCCGAACGCGTTTCGGCATCTTGTGCAGTGAGACCCTGAACCAAGTTCAGGGTGACAGAGGGCAAGAAAAGACCCTGAACCAAGTTCAGGGTGACAGAGGGCAAGAAAAGACCCTGAAACAAGTTCAGGGTGACAGGGGACAAGAAAAGACCTTGAACCGAGTTCAGGGTGACGGTGGAGGAGGGAGGAGCCAAACCGAGTTCAGCATCGGCTATCGCTTCTGCATCAGCGCTTCGATCTGGTCGGGATGGCGAGCCAGTCGAGCCGATAAGTTCACCGGACCGCTCTCGGTGACGAGCACATCGTCTTCGATGCGAATGCCGATATTCCACCAGCGCTCCGGACATGGACTGCCGGGAGGAATGTAAATCCCCGGCTCGACGGTGATGACCGTTCCTGCACGGAGCGGACCGTACTGTGAACTATCCAATTATTTTCCAGCGCTATTCTCCAATTATGCTAATCCTGCGTATGCCGTTCATTTTATTTTCATTATCGCGTCTGCCAGGATGACATAGCATCATGCTCGCCAATTAGCGCGAAACTAATCACTCTCGCGCACTATAGGAAGACCAATCGTCAAGATAAGACGCCCCCCAATCGAATAACCGACGATCTGATATAGCGGTCCTGATGGGCTATCGAGCAAGCCATTATCCCCAAGATAATGCCAGCCGTCGGCGATATCTGATTGCCATGTGATACTGCCTCCAACTCGTAGCATGACCTGCTCATCCGCCGCAGCAGACGTTATCGCTATTGCATGCGCAGGGATAGTGTCCGCAGATGATGCACGTATATATCTGCCGTCTGCTGCTCGTGATACAAGCATATATGCATTGATCGCCTCACCGGCTATGCCGACAATGACATCAGGATCGCCGCCGCTCGAGGTCGCAACACTGCCGCCACGACGACCCCGGAGATGGGGAGGCAACTGGTATTCGAATATCGCTGAGGGTCTCAAAATCTCACTGGACGGCATAATAGGTACCTCGTACTTGTTCCGCTGCAAAATCAATCTCTATCGAGAGAGGGACATGCATGATGGAGTCAATCTGCAATGCACGTCCCATTATCAACTGTGCGTGATCGATGATCGGTTGATTATAGGGGAGCTCGACATCAATCGTGCGTTGGTGGTCGCTCCCAAATAATGCGACCAGCAGCTTCGCCGCCCAACGACCGTATGTGCTGATTGATTGACACTTCAAACACTTCTCCGTTGGTCGCTCCGGCGGCAATTCAGACCAGTCCATATATGCGGGAGCGATGTAATCTTCGGAATCGAGGTTTAGCTGCTGGCTTATAAGCCAACGCACGTATTCATGACAGCGGTAAAATTCATTGGCGTCGTAATAATAGAGCCCACTTGTCCTCACACGGCGGGCAATCCATCGCGAACTATCGCGCCGATCATAATAGACTCCAAGCGGCACGTTAGACCATACGTTAGTCACGTTATACGAGTTGTCCGACCGCACGCTCTGCTTTACTTCCTCCCACCGATCGATTTCCTCGAACTCATTCATCGTGTATTTTTCTGGCGAGGATACTTGCACCTGCCGGAGTTGCTGCGGGCGCTCAGCCCGGCATCGGAAGCCGAGTACGTGTGGCGGGATTCGAGCGGGCAGGTGATTGGCGAGGGTACGGTGGTGGAAGTGCAGGCAGTCGAGAGCAC
>BEHW01000061.1 GCA_002898675.1 bacterium HR20 | reverse complement strand
CTTCCTTGAGATCAACCTTGAGCCGCTGGAGAAGCGAGGTGATGCGTTCCCCGCCGAAGAGCCGCATCAAGTCGTCTTCAAGCGAAATGAAAAACTGCGACGAGCCGGGATCGCCCTGCCGGCCGGCGCGACCGCGGAGCTGGCGGTCAATGCGGCGTGCTTCGTGCCGCTCGGTGCCGATGATGCAGAGTCCGCCGTTGGCGCGGACCTCGTCGTCGAGCTTAATGTCGGTGCCGCGCCCGGCCATGTTGGTGGCGATCGTGACTGCACCTTTCCGCCCTGCCTGCGCGATGATTTCTGCTTCGCGTTCGTGGTGCTTGGCGTTGAGCACGTTATGCGGAATCCCGACGCGGCGAAGCATCTTCGAGAGCACCTCGCTGGTTTCGACGCTCGTTGTACCGACAAGAATCGCACGCCCTGCCGCAAGCTGCTTTTGAATTTCCTCGATGACAGCGTTGTACTTTTCGCGCTTGGTGCGGTAGATCAGGTCGTCGTAATCCTTGCGAATGACCGGCTTGTTCGTGGGAATAACGACAACGTCGAGCTTGTAGATTTGGTAGAACTCGGCAGCTTCGGTTTCAGCGGTGCCGGTCATCCCCGCGAGCTTGCGGTAGAGGCGGAAGTAGTTCTGGATCGTGATGGTCGCATACGTTTGGGTATCCCGCTCGACGTGGACGCCTTCTTTTGCTTCGATCGCTTGGTGCAATCCGTCCGAGTAGCGTCTGCCTTCGAGGATGCGGCCGGTGAACTCATCAACGATTTTGACTTTGTTATCCTGGACAACGTACTCGACGTCGCGTTCGTAGAGCGAGTACGCCCGCAGCAGTTGCGAGACGATGTGGATGCGGTCGCTGCGCTCGGCGTAGAGGCGGTAGAGCTCGTCCTTGCGCAGCTGCTTTTCCTCGGGGCTGAGCGTTGGGTCACCCTCGATCGCGCTCATCTGGGCGGCGATGTCGGGGATGACAAACATGTTCGGGTCTTCGTTGGCAGTGGCGAGCAGCTGGCGTCCTTTTTCGGAGATGTCAATGGTGTGGTTCTTCTCGTCAATGACGTAGTAAAGCTCTTCATCCACGATGTGCATGTGGCGGCCCTGGTCGCGAAGGTAGTAGAGCTCAGTTTCGCGCATGAGCTTCATCGTGTCGGGGTCTTGGAGCAGCTTCTGGAGCCGTTTGTGCTTCGGCATCGCGCGGTAGGCACGCAGCAGCGCAAGGCCTGCTTTTTCGCGATCGTCTTTGGAGGAGCTTTTCAGCAGCCGCTCGGCTTCGCTGACGATCGCATTGACAAGTCGTGCTTGCGCCTCGACCAAGCGCCGGACGCGGGGATTCATTTCGACGAACTTTTCATCGGTCGTCGAGCTAACCGGCCCGCTGATGATGAGCGGAGTGCGCGCTTCGTCAATGAGGACTGAGTCTACTTCGTCCACAATCGCGAAGTAGTGCCCGCGCTGGACCATCTCGGAAAGGTCAGCGACCATGTTATCGCGCAGGTAGTCGAAGCCGAACTCGTTGTTGGTGCCGTAGGTGATGTCGCAGGCATACTGGTCTTTGCGCTCGGCGGTCTCCATCTGCGATTGGATGCACCCCACCGTCACACCGAGCATGTCATAGACAGGCTTCATCCACTGGCTGTCGCGGCGGGCAAGGTAATCGTTGACGGTGACAAGGTGCGCACCGTATCCAGCCAGCGCGTTCAGGTAGAGCGGTGCAACGGCAACGAGCGTTTTTCCTTCGCCGGTGGCCATTTCGGCGATCTTGCCTTGGTGGAGGACGATGCCGCCCATGAGCTGGACGTCGTAGGGGACCATATCCCAGACGACTTCGTGGCCAGTGACGGTGTACGTGTAGCGGCGTTCAGCAAGTCGGCGGCAGACTTCTTTGAAGAGAGCGAAGGCTTCGGGGAGGATCTCATCGAGCAGCTCGCCGACGGCGGCGTACTCGGCATCCTCGGAACGGGCGATCTGCTGATAGATTTCGATGCGCTGATCTTGGGTGAAAGCCGGGTCCAGTAATCGCTGGTCGAGCTCGGCGCGTTCACGCTGGAAAGGCTCTTTCCGCTCAGCCACCAGGGCGCGAAAGTGCTCGGTGCGCTGGCGAATCTCCTCGTCGCTGAGCGTGGAAAGCTGACTGTAGATTTCGTTGATACGTGCAACCACCGGACGCAAGGCCCGGATGTCGCGCTCGTGTTTGGTGCCGAAGAGTTTGGTGATGAAGCCAAGCATCGGAGTACGAGTAGAAGATGGAACGATCCCACCACGGTGGAACAGCGCCGATGGACGGATAAGCTGAGAGAGTATTTGGGGAGAAATCCTCATGTTGTATATTCGCTCGGCAGGATACTCGTACCACATCAATGCTGCGGTTTCGAACAACCTTCTGCCTTCTCGTTTTCCCCGTCACGGCGTTAGCTCAACCGCAATGGCGCCTTTTTGAGGACACACTACAACTAGGCCGACACTCGTTTCAAGCGCTTGCGATTCGGCCCTCCCAAGTGTTAGTCATCGGTGGATTCACGCGTGCAGTCGGGGGATTGATAGGTCAGCCTGCCCGCGAGTGCGAAATCATCGACATCGAACAGCGCAAAGTATTACCCGTATCACCCATGAATGTAGGACGATCCGATTTTGCTGCATTGAGAACTCCAGATTCCAACGTTATCGTCATTAGTGGTGTAACAGGGTATGTCTCGACTGAAGGAGGGAGTGGCACGCTTACTCAAACGGTTGAATTATATGAGCGTACATCGAACCGCTGGCGTGTTCTCGGTAATCTCATCGTTGCACGGCGACAGCACACCGCAATTTGGCTCGATGATCACCGAATCTTGATCGTTGGTGGCCGCCTCGAAGATCTCAGTTCTACAGCCTCCGCCGAAATCTTCGATATTCAAACGGGTGTCAGCCAACTAGCCCCTCCATACCCCTATAGCATGACAGACTTGGTTTCAGCTCGGACACGTACTGGTCGAATCCTTGTATGGGGAGGGCGACAGGGAGGTCCAAATAGCTTTCGCACCAATGAAATCTATGAGTACACCCCTACTGGGTGGAGACTTTATCAAACGATGCCTGAGGTTATCCGTTCACCATCTGTCATTGCTCTCGCAGATGGGAGGGTCCTCTTTTGTGGCGGGAGTCAACAAGAAACACCACAATTTATTTTCCCTCGAGGTATTTATATCGAGCGAAATGGTTTATTCATGCGATTGCAAGATTCATTGTTGATCGGACGTGCATGGCATGACCTCGTCCACTGGACGGCAGATAGTGTGCTTGTAATAGGTGGCTTCATGGGAGGAGCGAAGTGGACAAGTACTCGTAGTTGCGAGATTTTCAATATTGCCACCGGAAGAAGTGTTCAATCAGCACCTCTTGCTGTTGCGCGGGGATATGGCAAAGTACTTGATTTAAATGCGCCCAGTATGCCACGCACAGTCCTCGCCATCTCAGGTCTTGACTCCACCAATCGCAACACCCCCACCATCGAGATCCTCGAACGGAAGTGCCCAGAGCGAGCGGTGACGATCACCGGAGCGCGTTCCCTCTGCCCGGGCGATACCCTCCTGCTCAGCGCCGATAGCGGCTTTGTCCGCTATCGCTGGTCCACTGGCGATACCACGCGCTCCCTCCGCATCAGCTCGCCAGGGACCTACACCGTCACCGCCACCGACGCCGATAGCTGCACCGCCACCGGTGATGTCACCGTCACCGCTGCTCCCGGTGCCATCCTCCTGCACACTCGTTCCACACCGGCCCACGTGCCTATCGGAACCATTTGGTGCGACACGGTGGAACTGCTCAACCCCTCTGATGTTCCACTGCTCCTCG
Organism: bacterium HR20; assembly: GCA_002898675.1. Lineage (GTDB taxonomy): Bacteria > Bacteroidota > Ignavibacteria > Kapaibacteriales > NICIL-2 > NICIL-2. The sequence continues at coordinate 9,143 of BEHW01000061.1, read as the reverse complement.
ATAGCCTCTGGCTTGCCCGGAACGTCGAGTGGTCACTGCCTCTGCACCAGCTACCCCTGGAGCTCGCCCCCGGCGAACGCCGTACCCTCCTGGTCTGCTGGTCCTCCTGGGCGCGCGGCGAACACCGCGATACCCTCGTGCTGACTACTCCCTGCGGCATAAAACTACTCCCCCTTGCACTCCTTGCCACCGATATCCAGTGGAAGGCTCACAGCTCCTGCGGCGTTACCATCGAAAGCATCCTTGCCGACGATGCGATGACAACTCTCATTACCGCAGCGCACCTGGTGCGCATTCGTGACTTGGTCGGTCGCGTCGTGTTCGAGCACATCGGTGACGGACAGGCCACCCCAATCGCTATCCCCGGCGGGTTACGCCCTGGCATCTACCTGCTCGAACGCGACGAGGTCCGCTCCTTGCTCCTGGTACGGTAGTTGTGCTACTCCGTATCAATCGCGCTGCCGTAGATCGTGGGAAGTGCAAATAGGTGTGAGCGCACCGCCGAGAAGAGCTGATTGCTTGAGAACACAATCCCGATGCGTTGGGTGTCGAGGTTATAGGCAATGTCCAGACGGAGGATGCCGCCTTCTTCCTGCCACTTGAGATTGTGGAGACGAATGCCAATACCCACGGCGTGGTGGAAGCGAGCGTGGGAGAACGCAGCGCCCTGCATCCAGACGGTGCCCCCATCGAGAAATGCAACGCCACTGATGCCGAAAATCCACAGTCGCCACGGGGGCAGTGCGCGAAACTCCACGTTGTAGAGGAATCGGTTGTCGCCGACGAGTTGATTGACGGCATAGCTGCGCAGCCCGATGTCGTTATCGAGCACCAGTTGGCGGAAGGCATTCCAGTTCCAGACTGTCTGCTGCCAAAAGCGCGCGACCAGCAACGATGCAGTGCTGAGGCGCCAATGCCCAAGCCCGTAGGATTCGATCGCAGTATAGCGTGCTTGTCCGCGCTGGAAACCAGAGCCGGCACTGATTCTGCCAAACAGGTAGGCGCGATCGTCTGCAAGGAACCCCGATTGTTCGGCTTCGCCTCCGATGTAAAAGAGCCGCTCGCCATCAGCATTCATCGGGAGGAAGTAGCCAATCGTTGCAGCGCCCCACGCACCCACAGCAAGGTCCTCGACCAAAAATCCATCCAGACCGCTAATGCGCCGAAAGCGCTGGCGAAGCGATCCCAGCGAGAGCAACGCCCGCGCGCTGTTATCGCCCGCTTGCCGGAACTCCGGTGCTATGCGCCGGACGTTCTCCACGCTGAGCAGCAGTGTTGCAAAGAGGCGGTCTTCGTTCTGGTCGGTTGTGCCGATGCTGATCCAACCGCTGGCGCGACGAAGATGGAACGGGAGCAATTCGTACCGCCCCGTGCCGCGCCGATAGTAAAAATCCGAGCCGAAGGAGTTGACCCCACCCACACTCCACGCCAACGGCGTGCGAAGGGTACGATAGGGCTCGAGCAGCGCCAGTTGTTGCAGCGTGCGGTAGCGGTTGGCAAAGAGGGTTCCGCTGACATTGACTTCGGAGCGCAGCGCACGCCGCCAGGTGAGCGCCACCGCTCCTTGCCAGCCAATCTGGTTTTCGGTCCTGTAGAGCATCTCGACACCGAACCGACTGCCCGTGCCCGCAAGATTGAACTCCTCGACTTCTGCACCAAGGGTAGCCGCACCACCACCCGAACCCACCAGCACAGCACCGCTGGTGGACCAAAAATCCTGCGTGGTAATGGTGACCTCGACGGTGTCGGGCGCAACCGTATCCACGTGCATTGCAACGCGCGAGAATAGTCCCGTCCGCCGCAGATTCCGCTCCGATTCGTACAGGAGCGCCGTATCGAGCTGATCCCCAACGGCGAAGAGGAGTTCGTCGCCGATAACCCACGGGCGCGTCGTTGTGTGGAGCGTGTTCAACAGCGGAGCAGCGAAAAACCACTCATCGGCAGTAGAATCGAACACCTCCCGCTGGTCGAGCCAAATAGCGCCAATGATCGGCTGTGCTCGGGCAGAGCAGAGCGCCACTGCGGCACTCAGTGCGAGCAACCGCAGTGCCACGTGCAGCATGGTTTCGACCGAGAGAACTATGCTGATTCCGCTTCTGCTGGCTGGCAGCACCAGCGTTCGTAGATGCCATCGAGCAGCAGGTTGATTGCATCGGCAGCTTCGCGAGCGGCGTCGAGTGCAATACGCTGCTGCTCTTCGGTGCGGCAGATGCGAACAAGCGCATCGCGCGTTACTTGGCGGTGGATGACGTCGGCGTGCTCGTGCACCTGGAAGAAGATGAGCGCATCCTCGGTGTCGAGGTTGTAGAATTTTTTGAGCCCCTCGATTTTCGTCGCTGCCACTTCGGGGATTTGGGACTCATAGGCATAGAGCGCTGCCAATCCCACCGCAGGATTGGGATCGAAGGCAAGTTCGCGGAGAATTTCGACCGACTTGCGCGTGTGGGGCAGGTACTGGCGCGTTGCCATTTCTTGTCGAGTAATGCCGAGCGCATCGCCGAAGCGTCGCCACAGCTCTGGATGATTATTCTCCCCGTGCTCTTCTTCCATCAAGTTTTCCAGCAACATTTGCCGCACTGCCATATCATCGGCGCAGCGTGCATGCGTCGCGCTGACGAAGGTCGGGAAGTGATAGACCTGGTGATAGTACTCCAGCGCGTACTGGCGCAACTGCTCGAGTGTCAGTTCGCCGCGATTCCAGAGCTGGTAGAACGGGTGCTGGAGCATGTGCCGCTCGGCAATGATCGCATCGAGCGCATCGAGAAATTCTTTGTCGGTCATGGCAGCATTGAACGTATGGATGGCAAGCAGCGCAAAACTACGGAATCTTTCAGCGCGTTCACCCAGCACTCTTCCCTTGGAGTGCGATATTTTTGCTGGTAGCATGTCGCATCAATCGCTGCACATCGTCCCATGCCAAGCGAGCAGCTCCTTCCCGAACTGGAAGTAGAAACCACCGTCGGCATGCCAGCAAAGTGCATTCTCTACAACGATGACTGGCACACGTTCGACGAGGTTATCGTGCAGATTGTCAAGGCGACTGGTTGCAGCATCGAGGATGCAGAGCGCTTGACCTGGGAAGTGCACACCAACGGGAAAGCCGCTGTCTATGAGGGAGCGCTCAGCGATTGCCTCCGCGTCAGCAGCATTCTCGAGGAGATCGCGCTCCATACGAGTATCGAGATGTAGCGCCTCAGCGAAAGAGCGTTTGCCACTCTGCGTGGCTCTGCCCGAGGGGGAACAAGGTTCGCGCTTGCAGTCGCTGCGTTGCTCCAAGCGCGCGAAGGTGCTCGCAAAAGCGCTCGCGCTGCAATTGATTGACCAGCCCCGATGCACACGTCGTTGGATGTTCCAACGCTTCGAGTGCACTAGAGAACTTCCGCCTGGCTGCAAGAACACCAGCAACAATGAACATCCGTAAGCCTTCGCGGTGGATGTCGCTGCAGGGCAGCTCGAGGAATTGTTCCGCCTCGAGCAACCGATCCTGCGCCAGCGCACATTGTGCTGCGCGAAGGCGGGCAAGTTCCCTCTGCTCAGCGGAAAGCTCAGGGCATGTACAGAGCGGAGCAAGCAGTGCAGCAGCACTGTCGAACTTGCCAGCAGCAAAGTACGCCAGCCCGAGATGGTAGCGGAGCCAGGGACTGTCGGGCTGACGCTCCAGCTCTGCGTGGAGGAGTGCAATGTTCCGCTCAATTTTTTCCGGCTGGACGGTTTGGTAGCCGTAGTGGAGGATGCGCACCTGCGAACGGGCAATCTCGAAGCCCGCCCGCTGAATGCTTGCTGCAATTTGCTCGTGGATAGCTCCCTCGAAGCGAATATCCCGATGCCGTCGAAAGAGCCGCGTGTAGCGGTGCTCTGCGGTGGTGATTCCGCCTTCGAGCGCACTGACGATAGTAAGCTCAACGCCACCGATCATTGGATCGGCAAGGTTCGGGCAATGCGCTCGGAACGATTCACCGTCGAGTTCTTCATCGCTGTCGAGCACGAGCACCCAATCGGTCCGGAGATAGTCGAGCGCGAGATTACGTGCGTCGGAAAAATCGTTCCTCCACGGGTGAAAGTACACCTCTGCTCCCAGACGGGCTGCAACCGTTGGCGTACGATCGTGGGAACCAGTATCGAGGACGACAATTTGGCGGGCGATGGTGCGAACCGAACAAAGCGCCCGCGCAATCGTTTCGGCACAATCGCGGGCGATCATCGCAACACCGACCGTTGGAATCTGGCTGTCCATGGAGAAAAGCGATAGACCATCGAACTTGTGCAAACGCAGCCGCCTACCTGCCTGCATCTCCGTGCTCATCTCGAGCACGCATGCAGCGATTGTTCGGCGCGCTACGTTTCGTTTGCACAAGGGGAGGACAGCGCAAAGAGTATGCCGAGCGCTTAGGAGTTCAGCTCGGCTTGCAGGCGGTACTGTCGGCGGGCTGCTCGATTGCGTGCCATGCGCCGCTCGACCGAGGGCTTCGTGTAGTAGGTCCGACGCCGGTATTCTCGCAGGATACCACTCCGCTCAAACTTTTTCTTGAAGCGGCGCAAGGCGCGGTCAATTGTTTCATTCGGTTGAATAGTAACTCCAATCACGCAGCAAATCACTCACGATGGTGAAACATGATTGCGTTCGAGGCTATGTTCGAAGGCGTTCGACCAGCCGACGCTCCTTCATCTTTTCGAAGATTACCACGAGGACCGACATGCCGTTGGTGGCGATTTCCTTGGCGCGCACCGAGCCGTAGTCGTCCCACTCACGGTGGTAGAGCACATCGCCAATGTTGTATTCTTGGCGTGGGTCGTAGTCTTTGGCGTCCTCACGCTCGATCTTGATGCTTGCAACCCGAAGCTGCTGCTGCTCGAGCGCATCGAGATTGACCAGTTGGGCATGGCGGCTGACGGTGCAGCGTGCCCACTGCATGCGTCCTTCCTCCGTTTCCGTTGGTTCGCCGATGAGCTCGTGCCGCGTTTCCTTCATCAGGAACGGCGAGTAGAGCGTGATGTATTTCCGCGTCCGGCGACGACGCTTTTTGACGTCAGCTTCTGCCATAGAGAACGCCTCGACAGTGGTTGCAGCCTATCTTGCAAGGTGCAAAATTACAAAACCACCTGCCGCACAGGGACAGCACCCCATCAGGCAGCAACCGGGGCGTCGCTTTTCCAGCGAAAGCGATACCCGACCCCTTTGACCGTTTCGATACAGGAGGCGTAGCGCCCGAGTTTATCGCGGATCTTGGAAATGTGGACGTCTACGGTCCGATCGACAACGTACACCGTCTCGCCCCAGATGCGGTTGAGCAGCTGATCACGTGTGAAAACTTTATCGGGATTTGCCGCCAGAAATGCCAAGAGCTCGAACTCTTTCTTCGGAAAGAACATCTCGACCCCATCAACCCACACCGTGTAGTTTTGGCGGTGGATTTCGAGCGTTCCGATTTTGAGTACCTCCGGGGCCACGATGCGCTCTGTGCGAGCTTGTTCACTGACACGGCGCAACAGCGACTTGACCCGCGCAATGAGCACACGCGGCGAGATCGGCTTGGTGACGTAATCGTCCCCGCCAAGTTCGAGACCGACGATCTGGTCAATCTCGCCGGTGCGGGCTGTCAGAAACATCACGGGAATACTTGCTGTTTCCGGAGTTGACCGAAGCTTTTTACACAGCTCGAAGCCATCGGCATCCGGCATCATAACGTCGAGGATGATAAGGTCTGGCTGCAACTGGGCAGCTTTTTCGAGTGCCGCTCCCCCCTGCGTAAAACCGAGTGCTTTATACCCTTCCCGCTCGAGATTGTAGGTAATCAACTCGACGATGTCCGGCTCGTCGTCCACAACAAAAATTGTTTTGCGTTGCGAGAGCATCTCCGAGTCGCTCGATGATAGGGCGTTCGACCAAGTGCAAAATTATCCGCCGCTGCCGGGAGCTCCGTGTAACGTTTTCGTAACGCATTTACCAATACACGAAAACCTCCAGGGCTCCCGTCACGGGGGCACCCAGCGTAGTTTTGCAATCAACTTCACACTCCACGCGCGCATGATTCAGGTTCCGATCCGCACCGTCTCGATTGTCACGCTCGGGTGCAGCAAGAACGCGGTTGATTCTGAAGTTCTTGCTGGCACACTTGCCCGTGCAGGGCTTGAGCTTGTCTCTGAGCCAGAGGGGGCCGATGCAATCGTTATCAACACGTGCGGATTCATCGCAGCTGCCAAAGAAGAAAGCGTCAACACCATTCTGGAAGCAATCGAGTTGAAAGCTGCCGGGCATACTCGCGCTGTCGTCGTCGCTGGTTGCTTGGCAGAACGGTATGGCGACGAGCTACGCAAGGAGCTTCCGGAAGTTGATCTGATTGTTGGGACCGAGCAGTTCAGTGCGATTGCACGGTTTCTCTCGCCGGACTACAAATACACCCTCGTCGGGGAGCGCGTCCAGAGCACACCGCCGCATTACGCCTACGTCAAGATTAGCGAAGGCTGCGACCATCCGTGTTCGTTCTGTGCAATTCCACTCATGCGGGGGCGGCATCGAAGCCGTCCCGAAGCGGAGATTGAGCGCGAGGTTCGGCGCCTTGTCTCCAACGGGGTCCGCGAGATCATCCTCATCGGTCAGGACACAACGTACTACGGCTACGACCTTTACCGCAAGCGCACGATTGCAGATCTTCTGCGTCGCCTGCTCGACATCGAAGGTCTCCAGTGGCTCCGGATGCTCTATGCGTACCCGTCGCATTTCCCGCTGGAGGTGCTCGACGTCATGCGCGAGCGATCGAATATGTGCAAGTATCTCGACCTTCCGCTCCAGCACTGCTCGACGGACGTTCTCCGCTCCATGCGGCGCGGCATTACCCGCCGAGCCACCGAAGAGCTGATCGCTACAATCCGCGAGCGCGTTCCCGGCATTGCGCTGCGCACAACGTTCATCGTCGGCTACCCGACCGAATCTGAGCGACATTTCGACGAGCTCTGTCGTTTCGTGGAAGAGCAGCGCTTCGATCGGCTCGGCGTCTTCACCTACTCCCACGAGGATGGCACCTACGCCGAAATTTTGGGCGACCCAATCCCGGAGGAAGTCAAAATCGAGCGCCAGCAAACGCTCATGGAACTTCAACGCGGGATTTCCTACCAGCGCAACCAAGCACTCATCGGCACCACACTCCGCGCAGTTGTTGATGAAGCTCTCCCGAATGGCGAATATCGCTGCCGCACTGAAGCAGATGCCCCCGAGGTAGATTGCGAGCTCTACGTTACTGCATCGCAGAAGCTCTCCGTCGGTGACTTCATCACCGCCGAAATTACCGATGCTGCCGAATACGACCTTTTTGGGACCGTTCAATGCACCGAAGACACCGAGCAGGCAACCGCACCTGTAGCATCGTAGCACTGGCTATCCTTGCTGCAGCGATTGCAGCAGCGCAGCCTTCGGACGATGAGCTGCGCATGGCGACGATGTACGTTCGTGGTAGTGCGCCCGATTCCAGCCGGCTCGATGTGTACACAGCACTGCCGTATCGCTCGATACAGTTTGCATCCAGCGGACGCGATTACATTGGGAGCTACCGCCTTTCCATCACACTCCGCGATAGCACAGGAATGACGGTTGTCCACGAGCAATCGCTCGAGCGAACGCTGCGCGCTGGGGAGCGTCCAACCGCCTCGAGCGAAATGGAGGACATCACACAATCGGTCTTTACCGTGCCGCCGGGCCGCTACCGTGTCGAGGTCTCGGCGACCGACCAGCTCTCCAGCCGCCAGTGGCGCACCGCGCAGCATGTGACGATCCCCGACTGGCGCCGCCAGCCGATCGGCATCAGCGGCATCCTTCTGGTCTCGCGCATCGAGGAACGAAACCGCCGCTACGTGCTCACTCCATATATCGGTAGCGACATTGGCGCGCTCACCGATGGATTCTTTGCGTTCTTCGAAGTGTACTCCGGTCCAGAGCGTGCGCTCCAGCTCCGCGCTCGCATTCTCGACAGCACCACGACGGTCTATGCTACAGCTTGGCAGAGTATCCGCACCGATAGCACCGGCACTGCACAGCACTTTATTCGTCTGGTGCCGCCTGTCGCTCGGATGCCGCAAGGGCAGTACATCATCCGGGTTGAAGCTGCCACTGACACCGCAACTACTCTCGCAAGCGCAGACCGCAGCGTCGAGCTGCGCTACGGCGTCTCCAGTAGCATCTTCAGCGACATCACACGCGCAATCCGTCAGCTCCGGTACATCGCAACGCAGGCAGAAATTGATTCGATGCTCGCCAAACCTACCGACGCCGAGCGCCGCGCTGCTTTCGAACAATTCTGGAAAGAACACGACCCCACGCCAGGCACACTCCGCAACGAAGCATTCGAGGAATACTACGCCCGCATCGAGTACGCAAACCGCAACTTCCGCTCCTACACCGAAGGCTGGCTCACCGACATGGGCATGGTGTACATTGTCCTCGGCGAGCCATCGAGCGTCGAACGCCGCGTCAATCCGTACGACAACCGCTCAATCATCATCTGGACGTACACGCAGCTAAATCGCCGCTACATCTTCATTGACAACACTGGATTCGGCGACTACCGGCTGTCGCCTTCGACTCCGTTTTTCTTGAGCGAGAAGTATCGCTACCGCGGCGTGCAGTGATGCGCGTCAACTGCTCGGGGGTGACTCATCGCCGAGAAGGTGCAGCTTGACAAGCTCGATCGTTCGATCGGTTGCCCGTAAAACCACAGCGCGGTAGGGTGGAATATCGAACGTCGCTCCGACGGGAGGAATTGTCCCCGCCTGGAGGAAAATCAAACCACCGAGCGTTTCGTAATCTTCACTTTCGGGGAGAGGAACGGGCAGGTACTCGTTGAGGTCGGCAATCGGGGTCGCAGCTTGGACGATGTAGTCGCTCCGTTGACGCTCAACTGGCGCGCGTTCTTCGTCGTACTCATCGCGGATTTCGCCGACGATTTCTTCGAGCACATCTTCGAGCGTAACAAGGCCAGCAGTTCCGCCGAATTCATCGGTGACGATTGCCATATGCACCTGTTCCTGCTGGAAGCGTCTCAGCAAGCGGCTGAGCAGTTCTTCTTCACTGACGGTGATCACCGGACGGAGGATGTCCTCCAGAATGATCAGGTGGCGCATGTGCACCAGCGAGAGCAGATCCTTTGTGTACA
>BEHW01000060.1 GCA_002898675.1 bacterium HR20 | reverse complement strand
GACTATGGATCGTCCACAACATGGAGCACCTACGGCATTCGCATTACCTCGACCGGGAACGTCAAGGTGTACCATAACTCCGTGTTCCTCCGCGGGTCGTACTTTGTGCCATCGAGTGGAGCAGGGCAGAGCGCCGCACTGCTCATCAACACGAGCACCGCGAACATTGACGTGCGGAATAACATCTTCCACAACCGGATGTACGGTGCGAGCGGCTCGAAGTCCTATGCCATCTACATCGCCACAAATCCAAGTACAATTCCGATTGCCGCGCTCGATTATAACAACTACGATGTATCAGCGACAGCGCAAGGTGTGCTCGCGTTTGCGAACGGCGCAGATGTGACCTCGCTTGCAGCACTTCGGGCAGCGATTGGGCGCGATCAAAATTCGCAGACTGTCTCAGTGCGGTTTGTTGATACCACGCTTACTGCTGATGTGCACCTGGTACAGCAGTATCCGACGCTGCTTGGGACAAATGCGGTCAGCTCCTCGGTCTCAACGGATTTCGACGGCGAAACGCGTACTCGCTTTACGATGGGGGCCGACGAAGTGAAAATCAACGTCACCATCACAACCCAACCGCAGAATACGGTCCTCTGCGATGGCGGCACGCTCTCGCTTTCGGTAGCAGCATCGGCACAGTACAACGACGGTATCAGCGGCCGAGTGACGCCGACCCTGAGCTATCAATGGTTCCAAAATGGCAATCCGATTGCTGGTGCAACCAATGCGGTGTACGTTGTGCCCAACGCGACGTTCTCCAACGCCGGCAGCTACTTTGTCCGCGTCTATGCCAGCCCGATTGATTCAGTGCAATCGGGGACGGTAACGGTGACCGTGCACCCACAAACGCAGATCACGCAGCAGCCAAGCGGGGTAACGCTCTGCCAGTCGAATCCGTTTACCCTCACCGTTGTTGCAGATGGTGTGAGCTTGACCTATCAGTGGCAGCGCTTTGTTGGCGGCTCATGGAGCAACATTTCCGGTGCGACAAGTAGCACGTACAGCGTCGCAAGTGCAGTGCCGAGCGATTCGGGTGACTACCGCGTAGTCGTCAGCGGGACGTGCGGAACTGTGACGTCGAACACCGTCACGGTCGACGTCCGCCGCACGACGCAGATTACCGCCCAGCCAGTCGCAACGCCGAGTTCGGTTTGCTTAGGGCAGTCGTTTACGATCACCGTTGGAGCGGTTGGGCACAACCTGACTTACCAATGGCGGCGCGGTGGAACGCCCATTAGCGGTGCGACGAATGCGAGCTACACTGTTGCATCGGCGACGAGTGCTGATTTTGCGACGTACGATGTCGTCGTCTCTGGGACATGCGGGACTGCGACATCCAACACTGTTACCGTCACGCAGATTCCGCCAACCATTATCACGCAGCAGCCAATCGCGACGCCGTCGTCGGTCTGTCTTGGCGGGACGTTCACGCTGAGCGTCCAGGCCAGCGGCGCTAATCTTACCTACCAGTGGCGCATAGCAGGAACGCCCATCACCGGTGCAACCAACAGCACGTACACCAAGACAAATGCGCAGGCGAGCGACTTTGGAAGCTACGACGTCATCGTCACGGGAACGTGTGGGAGTGTGACATCAACTTCGGTGACCGTCACGCAAATTCCCAACACTTCAATCACGACGCAGCCGACACCACCGAACCCACTCTGCGTTGGGGACCCGATTACGATCAGCGGAACGCAAGTAACCGGCGGTTCGCTGCAGTACCAGTGGCAATTCCGTCCCGGTAGCAGTGGCACATGGACGAACATCAGCGGCGCGACAAATCTTGTGTACAGCAAGTCGAACGCTGCAGCGAGCGATAGCGGCAACTATCGGCTTGTTGTCACGGGCGCGTGCGGGAACGATACCTCCATCTCGGTGCCTGTTACCGTCAACCAGCCGCATGCGATCACGCAGCAGCCGCAGTGGTCGCCGTCGGCAACTCGATGCACTGGCGAATCAGCGACGATTACCGTTGGCTATAGCGGCACAGTGACGATCTTCCAATGGCAACGCTCGCCCCAAGGGCAGGGGAACTGGAGCAACGTTGGGAGCAACAGCCCGACACTGACGCTCAACTCAATTCAACTCGGCGATGCTGGGGACTACCGCGTGATCCTGACTGGACCATGCGCCGCGCAGGCGACCAGCAACATTGCAACGCTCACGGTGATTCAAAACGCGGACTTTTCGCAGCATCCACAGTCGCAGACGCTCTGCACAGGCGGGACGATCTCGCTGAGCGCGCAAACAATCGGCACAGTCGTGAGCTACCAGTGGCAGCGTCTTGTTAGTGGCACGTGGACGAACATCACCGGCGCAACGAGCAGCACCTACACGAAAACCAATGCCACCGTTGCCGATAGTGGGCAGTACCGCTTGGTCATCGTTGGGAACTGCTCGACGACACCGATTCCATCGAATCCAGCGCTTGTGAACGTGCAGCAACCGTTCACGATTACCTCGCAGCCATCCTGGCCAAGCACACCGGTCACGGTGGGGCAGACGGTCACACTCACCGTTGGCTACACTGGCACTGCGAACTTCCAATGGCAGCGGGATCAATTCCGCAACGGGAACTGGGTCAACGTCGGCACAAACTCGAACGTGTACCAGTTCACCGTTACCAGCGTTGCTGATTCGGGGAATTTCCGCTGCATCGTTACCGGTCCGTGCGGACCATCGGCGCAGACGACCAACATCGTGAGCGTCTATACGTGCTCGCCACCGACGATTGCGCAGCAGCCGCAAGCACCAGCGCCGCTGTGCCCCGGCCAATCCTTCACGCTCAGCGTGCAAGCAGGCATTCAGCAAGGCTTGACGATCTTCTACCAGTGGCAAATTGACCAAAGTCGGAACGGCACCTGGACCAACATCGCCGGTGCAACCAGCAACACCTACACCAAAGCCAGCGCAGCCGTAAGCGATGATGGCAACTACCGCGTGGCAATCACCAGCTCGTGCTCGAATGTGCCGATCTATTCGGATGTCGTCTCCGTGGTCGTCCGCCAGCCAATCACGATCACTGCTCATCCGACCAGCCAAACAGTATGCGAAGGGCAAAACGTCACGTTCGCTGTGACTGCGACAGGCACGCAGCCATCGTACCAGTGGTTCATCGGAAACGCACCGATCAATCCCGGCACAAACCCAACAGCCACAACTCCAACGCTGCAGTTGACCAACGTCCAGCCCTCACAGGCAGGGCAGTATCGCTGCTTCGTCTCCGGACCATGCACGCCCAATGGCGTGTTCTCCAATGCAGCGACTCTTACGGTCAACGAGCTGGTGCGCATCGCGGTGCATCCGCAGTCGCAGAGTGTCTGTACGGGCAATCCGCTCGTCCTCAGCGTCAATGCGACGGGTGCAGGGCTGACGTACCAATGGCGCTTCAACGGCAATCCTATCAGTGGTGCAACCAACGCCACCTACACGATTGCAAACCCAACGACGGCGAACGCGGGATCGTACTCAGTCGTCGTCAGCGGGACGTGCAACAGCGTCACCAGCAATACCGCAGTGGTGACTGTCAACATCAGCGCGACGATCGCCCAGCATCCGCAGTCGCAGACGGTGTGTCCTGGCGCGACGGTGAGCTTCGCGGTGCAAATCAATAGCGATGCGACGATGCCAACATTCCAATGGCAGAAAAATGGTGTCAACATCACAGGCAACACCACGGCATCCTCACCGACGCTGGTACTGACTAACGTCAGTGCAAGCGATGCTGCGCAATATCGCTGCGTAATTACGACGCCATGTCAGCCCAACGGTATCATCTCGCAGGCAGCAACACTGACGGTCAATCCGGTAACGCAAATCACGCAGCAACCGACCTCGCAGGTGGTCTGTGAGCAGAGCGCATTGAGCTTGGTGGTAGGCGCAGTTGGTACGAATCTGCAAGTGCAGTGGTACAAGAACAACACCGCCATCCCCGGAGCGACAGGCTTTGCGCTGAACTTCAGCTCGGTGCAGCTCAGCGATGCAGGAACGTACTATGCAGTCGTTCGGGGCGACTGCGGTGATCAGCAGCGCTCGCAGGATGCGACGCTTGCAGTGCGGCCGATCATTCGCATCACGAGCAATCCACTGCAGAACCAAACGGTCTGCGAAGGCGCGACTGGCACCTTTGCGGTAACAGTTAGCGGTGACGGTCCGAGCTACCAGTGGCGCAAGAATGGGCAGCCAATCACCGGTAATCCGACAGCGCAGACAGCAACGCTGGTGCTAACCAACGTCACTGCAGCCGATGCAGGCAGCTACGATTGCCGCATCACGGGCACGTGCTCACCAGCCGGCGTGACGACCAATGCAGCGCAGCTTACCGTCAACCAAAACATCCGTATTGCGCAGCAGCCGCAGAATACGACCGTCTGCATTGGGTCGCCAGTGCAATTGAATGTCCTGGTTACTGGCACAGCACCGCAGTACCAATGGTATCGCAACGGCCAGCCAATTCCGGGCGCAACTGGTGCAGTCTATGCGATTGCAAGTGCGAGTGTTGCCGATTCGGGTAACTACGACGTCCTCATCTCGGGTATGTGCTCGCAGAGCCGCTCAGCGATCGCAACGCTCTCGGTCGAGCAGCCGACGTCTATCACCGATCAGCCGCGCTCGACCGTTGCATGTGTTGGGTCGCCGGTGATCGTTCCCATCAAGACGCTCGGGACGGTGAAAGGCTATCAGTGGTACAAAGACGGTGCGCCACTGACAGGGCAGAACGGGCCTGCACTTGTTATCCCGAGCGCACTGCTGACCACTGCGGGCACGTACTGGTGCGTCATCACCGGCAGCAGCGTCTGTGGCACTCCCACGCTGACGACGCAACAGTTCGTCATTGACGTTGCGATTCCAACGGCTATCACGCGCAACCCGACCGATCAACTCGTTGCCTTCGGTGCAACTGTCACTGTAGAAGTGCAAGCGGAGGGAACAGGTCTGGGCACGCTCGGCGATCTTGTCTATCGCTGGTACAAGGGTGGTCAAGAGCTTGTTGATGGGCCGCGGATTACCGGTGCTGCAACGTCGCGGCTGACGATTCGCGACATCCGTCAATCCGACCTTGGCACGGACTACTACGTGGTCGTCTCAGGAGTGTGTGGGACGGTCCGCTCACCGGACTTTGCGATTATCGTTCCCTCGGTTGAAATCACACGCCAACCATCCTCGCAGACGGTCTGCGCGGGGCGTCCTGTGCAATTGAGTATTGACTACGTGCCGAACCACCCATCGGTGACACAAGCGCAGATCTCGATTCAGTGGATGAAGGACGGCCAGCCACTGAGCGATGGTGGCAACATCTTCGGCACGCGGACGGCGACGTTGCGCATCCTTTCAGCTACACCAGCCGATGAGGGCGATTACACGTGTGTCATCACCGTTCAGCCTGGCGGCAATCAAGTGATCTCACAAGTTGCGCGCGTGACTGTCCATACCCAGCCACAGATTACGCAGCAGCCTCAGGTTGGTGTGCTCTGTGAAGGGCAACCCTTCGAGATCAGCATCGTCGCAACAGGCGGCGGCTTGCAGTATCAATGGCAGCTCGATGGGCAAGATGTGCCCGGCGCAACGGATGCTACCGTCCGCGTTCCACAAGCGGTGATGCAGCTCGATGGTCGCACTGCACGCTGCATCGTCCGCAATGAATGCGGGCAAGTGACCTCGCAAGAAGTAACCCTCACGGTCCAAGCACCGCCAACGATCACGCAGCAGCCACCGGCAGAAGTGCGTATCGCTGGGGGCGAGACACTTGAACTGACCGTCGTTGCGCAAGGGTCGGCATTGCGGTACCAATGGCGACGAAACGGGCAGAACATCCCTGGCGCCACAAGTAGCACCTATCGCAAGCTCAATGCCCAGGGCGCTGATGCTGGAACGTACGAGGTCGTCGTTAGCAACGATTGCGGTTCGGTGACGTCGCGTGCGGTCGGTGTGACGATTATCACCAGTGCAGAAGAGAGCGCACTGGCAGGTGGAGCGGCGCTGCATGTTGAACCGATGCCGGTCACCAGCGACGCGGTCGTTCGCTACGTCCTTCCACGCGCTGGGACGGTGCAGCTTGCGCTCTACGATGCTGCTGGCAAGCAGCAAGCGCTCCTTGCACGTGGCTTTGCTGCAGCGGGTGAATCTACGCTTCGGCTATCGCCACAGGCACTCGATCTGCCATCGGGTACGTACGCACTCGAACTTCGCACCGAGGATGGAGCTGTCGTGCGGACTCTTATCGTGATCATGCGATAAGCACGGTGCACAGAACTGTCGCCATGCAGACGAAGGCGGGGCGAAACTATCGCCCCGCCTTTCGTATTATTGTGCGGGTTGTTGTTGCAACAATCACTTTTGCGAATGCTCGCTCGCTGGGTACATTGTTTGGCACTCAGTATCGCAGTATTGCTTGTTCCGGAGGCCGTAGCACTACCGCAGTTCAGTCTGCTCACAGGCAACCGCTGTATCAATTGCCACGTCAATGTCCAGGGCGGTGGGCTGCGAAACGACTTGGGGTGGTACGCAATGGAGAGCGTCGGCATATTGCAGTACGAGGACATCGGGCTGGGCGCACTGCGACCGGTGCTTTCGACCAACACGTTTGCGGGTGATCGGCTGACAGTCGGGATTGACTTCCGCCTGCAGAGTTCGCGTTCGTTGCGGGATACTTCACCCGAGCGGCGACTTTTCCCGATGCAAGGAGCATTCTACGCAGCGTATAAGCCGCTTGATTGGCTACTTGTGGAGGGGAGCTATAATCTCGGCCGACGAGTGTACGCGTATGCAGGGCAGCAATCCTGGTCGGCAAGTATTGCCGTGCAGCCGTCGCTGGACTATCCCCAGCTTCGCGTGGGATTTTTTTCAGCCCTCCATTGGCTACCGATTTGATGACCATACAATGCTGGTGCGTCGAATTCCCGCGGGAAGCCAGGACTACCTTTTCGCTCCGAACTGGGCAGAGTGGGGTGCCGAACTCAACTACTACCGCTTCGAGTGGCTCACACTCACCGCTGGGGTCACAAGTCTTGCTGGCCTCAAGGATGCGACGTTGTCGGATCCAAGTGGACGAACGCGCCCGCTTCTCTCCGATCCGAACGCACCAGCAGCTGTTGGACGGGTGCTGTTCTCACCACGACTACTGCGTGAGCGCCTGACGATCAATGCAGGCGGCTCGACGCTCCAGCAACGAGAGTTCTCGCTGTGGAATGTCTTCGGCGGTATCGGCTACGCAGATGTCGCTTCGGTGATCTTCGAAACGATGCAACAAACAACTCCTGGTGTACGCACGATCAAGGCAACCTCAGCGGAGCTCATGCTCCACGTTGCCGAACCGGTGTATCTCTACGCACGTGCTGAACAGGGAGAAACTGTCATTGGCTCGAATTCCTTCCGTCAAGAGCAGTACCTTCTCGGCGTGCAACTTTTCATTTTGCCATTTATCGAGCTACGACCGGAGTATCGGATCATTGACCTGCCGCTCTATCGGCTCAATCGCTGGACTGTCCAACTTCATGTGTTTTACTAAATGCGTGACGGTAGAATGCTGGGCAAGGTCTTGATGCTGCTTGCAACAGTGCTGCTTGTTGCGACCATTGGCTGGTGGGTGTACGATTCGATTGACTACGGCAAACCGCTCGTTCTTTCGAAGACGGCGCGGGAGGTCAAGGTCGTCGAACATGATCCCCTCTTCGGTCAGCAAATCGAGCGATTGGAATTGGAACCTGGGCGATGGCTTGGGTTGTTCGATGCAGCACCACCGTTCGGTGCAGTTCCACTGTGCGTTCTTTGGCTTGGGATTGGTGCAATTGGTTGGTGGCTGCGGAAACGTTCACAAACGCATGTTCCATAAATCATCCGAGAGACGACATGATGAGGAAACTTTCTTTGTTCCTGCTTGTCGGTTTTGTCACAGCATGGGCAGGTGAGAAAACTTTTGTCCTGACCAATGTTGGCAAGTATCGCAATCAAGCGAAGTTTACCAGCTCGGCGCCACTAGAAACAATTGTCGGCACTGCCGATGGCTTCAGTGGGGAATTTACGCTCGACATTGGCGAGTTCAAGCGTGCCAGCGGCACCATCACGCTCCAGGTGCGTTCGATGAAAACGGGGAATTCAACGCGCGATGGACACATGTACGGCAGCGACTGGCTCGATGCAGAGCGCTATCCGACGATCAGCTACGCCCTCAGGCGGCTGGAGAATCCAGTAATCACGCGCGAAAGCGAGCGGACAGTCGTCAAAGCGACCGCGATCGGAGATTTCACCATGCACGGCACAACGAAAGAACTTCCCGCACAGGTGACGATCACATACCTTCCCCGTTCTGAGAAAACGCAGAGTATCGCTGATGGCGATTTCGTGCTTGTGCAGGCATCCTTCAATGTGCCGCTGGCGCAGTTCGGCGTCAAAGGCAAAGGCACAATTATCGGTAGCCGTGTCGGCGAGACGATCACTGTGGAAGCGACTCTCTTCGGAGTTGCAAAGTGATTTTGTTCAACGAACTCTGATGTGTGCTATGAGCAATTTGTGCGATAACCGCCGCCGTGAATTCTTGCTGAATGCGGCGGCAAGTTTGGGTGCAGTGCTTTCCGCAGGCGCGCTCGCATCGCTGCTTGCCAGTTGTGAAAGCGACACCACTAAGCCCTCAACCACTGGCCAGACGGTTCAGTTCGATGTGTCAACCGAACCAGCGCTGGCAAATGTTGGTGGTATCATCAAGCGCACGTTCGGCAATAACAACGGAGGAATGCCAGTGTTCATTATCCGAACGGCGCAGGCAAGCTTTTTGGTGTTATCCTCGCGATGTACCCACCAAGGGTGTGAAGTTGGTCTGCCGCAGCAAGCTGGTGGACGGTTGGTCTGCCCTTGCCACCTCTCCGAATACGATCCACAGACTGGTGCGCAGACGAAGCCGCCATCAGGGAGCGGGCCGACGGGGCCTCTTCAGCGGTTCAGTGCGACGTTTGACCCGCAAACAAACATCTTGACGATTACGTTCTGACCGACATCGGACGATCGGTGAGTGGACAAGCGGCACTCCCGTTATGCGAGAGTGCCGCTGCGCTTGATGGGGAATGAATTTAGTCGCTGTTGTTGCTGCAGCCGCAGTTGCCGTTCGAGCAGGAGGTAGAAGCTTTGCTCGATTCAGCAGTGCTGCTGCCATTGCGCTTGTAGTCGGTGATATAGAAGCCACTGCCGTTGAAAATTAGCCCTGCGCCGCCGCTAATGAGGCGCTCGACTTTCCCTTGTCCTGCTGCGCTCGGATTGGAGCACACTGATTCGGGACACTGCTCGAGCGGTACGGCGCTGATGGGCTGAAAGACGTCGAAGGTTTTGCCGCACGTGACGCAACGATAGGCATAGGTTGGCATAGCACAACGTTTGAAAAGTTCTACATGCTCTTGTGGTAAGAGTCGAAATCTGTGCCGCTTTCGTGTACTGTGCTCTCCTTCTTTAGATGCAAGTGGGCTGTAGAGGATTCGAACCTCTGACCTCTACTGTGTGAAAGTAGCGCTCTAAACCAGCTGAGCTAACAGCCCAAAGCGGATGCGAAAATACGGTGCGGTGCAATAAACGAAGGGCTTCCTCCAGGTCGGGGGAAGCCCTCCGCAAGAAAAAAAACGGCTGAGCACTATCGGCGTGGACCGCGACCCTTGCAGGGATCTTCGCCATTGAGCCAGCGTTGCCAGATGGCTTGCTGCTCTGGTGTCAGGATCGAAGCGACATTGTTCAAGAACTGTTGGTAGTTTGCATCGAGCTGTGGCTGGATCTGATCCATGAGCGCCTTCCGTGCTTGTGCAATTTGATCGAGTGCGGCTTTCAATTGAGCGCGTGCATCGGCGGTCGAATCAATGATTGCTTTCCGTGCGTTTTGGAAGTCCTGCGCAAGCTGGCGGAGTGCAGTACGTGCATCATCGCGGCTCATCCCGCCGGATCGCACAAGCTTGCGGATTGAATCCACCTGCGCACGGAATTGGCGATAGAGCGCGGCAAGTTCCTCGCGCTGGCTGGCAGTTGCTTGGCGGTAGGCTTCCCATGCAGCTTGCTCTTGCTGGCGCAGTGCTGCAAGCTGATCAGCGATGCTCGCCATCACTGCACGATTGGCCGAGTCGAGCTGGGCCTGAAATTGGCGAATTTGCGCCATCTGCTCTGGGGTTAGTCCCAAGCAGGGGAGTGGGAGCGGACGCATGCGATCGCCTTTCTTTGGTGGTCGCACGCTGTCCGAATCATCATCATCCCCGTTGTGACCAACTGGCGGACTAAGCGGCAGCATGTCGCTGTCTTCTTGCTGCCACTGCTCGATGGGATGGTTGGATACCAGCAGCGTTGCAGCTACTTCGTCACTGTTGCTCAGTGTTGGGTTGGTTGCAACGTCGCCAGACGACGAGCAACTGGAAAGAAACAGCGAAACAACTGCCGTACAAAGCGCTGCGGCACTGAGCCACAGTCTGCGCATCTGCGAACTTCTCATGGCTGGAAAAAATTGTTGGTGAAACATACCCGTCAAACGCGATCGCGTTTCTTAGACTCGGCAGCAGTAACACGCCGTTGAATCAAGGCGTAACAACTCCTGAAAAAATTTTTGGTCGCTTATTACGAGCGATCCTTACACCGGGCTACGGGCGCTGTATATTCGCTCCCCGAGGGATTTATCGTCGCCAGCCGCTATGAGAGCCACTGATGCATTCGCAGCGCCAATGGCTGCATCGAATCCTGATGCGCCTCCATCGCTGACTGTTGGGATTGAGGAAGAGTACATGGTACTCGATCCACAGAGCTTCGATTTGCGCTCGCACATTGACATGGAGCTTATTTCCAAAGGTCGCATGGTGCTCCACGAGCACGTCAAGCCTGAAATGCACGGCTCGATGCTGGAGGTCGGCACGGGTGTGTGTCGCACGATCCAGGAAGCGCATTTCGAAATTGTCAAGATCCGCTCGATCATTGCACACATTGCCAAACAGAATGGTCTGCTGATCGGCGCAGCTTCGACGCATCCCTTTGCACGGTGGCAGGACCAGCCGATCTATCCCGACGAGCACTACCAGAACGTCGTCCGGGATATGCAGTTGCTGGCGCGCTCGCTGTTGATTTTCGGCATGCACGTCCACATCGGCATCGAAAATTGCGAGACCCAAATTCAAATCATGAACGTTATCCGCTACTTCCTGCAACACTTGCTCTGCATCTCGACAAACTCTCCCTTCTGGATGGGCATGGACACGGGGCTCATGTCGTATCGCTCGAAACTGTTCGAGCGCTTCCCGCGCACGGGAATCCCCGATTACTTCAGCAGCTGGGCGCAGTTCGAAAGCTACGTGGATATCCTCATGCGAACTGGCTGCATTGATAATCCGAAGAAGATTTGGTGGGATGTCCGCCCGCATCCGAAATTCCCCACCTTGGAGGTTCGTATTTGCGATCTCCCAATGCGGGTTGATGAGACCATCGCAATTGCAGCGCTCATCCAAGCAATTGTGGCAAAGCTCTACAAGCTCTTTGCGAAAAATCTCACGTTTAGAGTCTATCCACGCATTCTGTTGGTCGAGAACAAATGGCGCGCTGTTCGCTACGGGCTTGAAGGAAAGCTCATTGACTTTGGAAAACAAAAGGAGCTCCCAGCACCGGACCTGATTCGCGAGCTTGTCGAGTTTGTTGACGACGTCGTTGATGAACTTGGGACGCGCCGGTACGTCGAGTACATCTACCAAATTCTCGAAATGGGTTCGGGGGCGCAGCGCCAACTCCGAGTATGGCGCGAGACGAACTCGTTCGAAGCAGTAGCGCGCTACATCCACGAGGAAACGATGATCGGGTTGCTCGACGACGTTAGTCCATACCTTGTCGCCACAACGCTACGCCCACCGTCGCCAGAAGCTGTGCAGGAAAAGCTGCAGTCTATTACCAAGCCCGACGATCTGCTGTGAGGCTGAAGATCGTCACATGGAACGTCAACGGTTTGCGCTCTGCGTACCGGCAAGGACTGCGTGCCTACATCGAGCGGGAGCGTCCGCATGTACTCTGCCTTCAGGAAATCCGCGCCGATCCGCAGCAACTCGATGCGGATATGCATCCACCCAGTGACTATCGCGAGTTCTATGCGCCCTCGCGCGTGCGGAAAGGGTATAGTGGTGTGGCAATCTTTTCGCGCCTTGTGCCGGACACGATCACCGAAGGCATTGGTGCTGAGCAATTTGACGAGGAGGGGCGCTTGCTCCGAGCCGATTTCGGCACGCTGACCATCGCAAGCGTTTATTGCCCGAAGGGGTATAGTCCTGATGATGCGCGGAGCGATCCAGGGAAAATCGAGCGTCTCCGCTATAAGCTCGCGTTCTACGATGCACTCGCGCGCTACGTCCGCTCGCTGCACAGCCAGGGACGGCACGTTGTGCTCAGCGGGGACTTCAACACCGCACACAGCGAGTTGGACCTTGCACGTCCCAAGGAAAATGAACGCACCAGTGGCTTTTTACCTGAGGAACGTGCCGCGTTTGATCGTTTGCTTGCAACGGGGCTTGTCGATGCCTTTCGATTGTTTGTTCACGACGGTGGGCATTACACGTGGTGGAGCCAGCGTCGTGGTGCCCGCCAGCGGAATATCGGTTGGCGGATTGACTACCACTTGGTCTCGTCCTCGCTCGTACCCTTGCTCCAGGATGCGTACCTTCAACCAGAGGTTCTCGGCAGCGATCACTGCCCAGCAGTCATCGAGCTCGATAGTGCTGCGGTCAAGCAGTAGCTGCGCCAATGCGCGACTGGCGCTTGCTGGAAATCGCAAATCGGTAATTTGCAGCTATGGAACCTGCGCTCTACTTGCTCGATGCGATGTCGCTTGTCTTCCGCGCATACTACGCAATGATGCGGAGCGGCCGTCCGCTTCAATCGCCCAATGGAGAGCCAACAGGAGCGGTCTTCGGCTATACCGGGATGGTCACGGCGTTGTTGGAGCGCTACACCCCTGAGTATATCGCCTGCGTCTTCGATACACGCGAGCC
>BEHW01000059.1 GCA_002898675.1 bacterium HR20 | reverse complement strand
TGCTCCTCGGAGTACTGACGCGCTGCATCTTCGAATGACAGCTTCCCGTCAAGGATCTGCTCCCGAAAACGCATAAGTTCAGCGCGCACTCGTTCGCGGTCGCTCTCTCCACGTGGAATGCCGATGAGAATGTGCTGGACGTGTATCTGTTCGAGCGTGCGATCGAGCATTCGCACAATGTGGAATCCAAAGGGTGTCTCAATTGGCATAGACACTTCGTTGGTTTGAAGCTTTTTGCACGCCGAACAGAACTCAGGAACAAAGTCGTTGCAGTTGCGCATGCCGAGATCGCCGCAGGATGCACGGGTGTTGGGATCTTCAGAATTGCGCGCTACAAGCTGGCAAAAGTCTGCTCCTGCCAGAATGGAATCGCGAATTGCTCTTGCGCGCTCGTAGGCTGCTTGCCGGGCATCGTGCGTCGGCTGGACGTAGCGGACAATGTGGTAGAGCTCGTACTGCTTGCCGATGACGGGGAGCGAATCCTTGTAGCGCTCGTAGAACTGTTCGACCTCGCGTGGACTGACTTTTATCTCGCCGAGCTTGGATTGCTGGTAGCGTTGGACGATGAGCCGCTTGCGAATTTCTTCTCGCCCATCACGGCGGATTTTCCACATCGGCATTTGGTAAAGGTTCTCCAGGCGCTCTTGTGAGCCTGCTTGGCGGATGAGCTGTGCGATTGTTGCATCGAGCTGCGCATTGACTTCTTCATCGCTGACGGTGATGCTATCGAGCTGCGCCTGTACGTAGAGCAGGCGCTCGTTGATGAGTGCATCAATCACACGTTTGCGCAGCTCAGGATCGTCAACTTTGAGCGATGGATTCTGCTGAGCCAGCAGGAGAAGCTGCGCATCCACTTCGCTTTTGAGGATGGGTTGATCGCCAGCAATTGCCTCGATGCGGTCAAGCACATCGCCCTCGCGGAGCGCAAGCTGCTGCGCTCCCGCAATAGCCGTGCAGATCCACACCAGCAATACCAGACGCATCACCGGCGGAAAAGCTTGTTGATGGTCGCCATCTCGTAGCGCACGGGAAACTTTTTCTTGAGCTGCTCGAGCCACTGCTCGGTCAGCTGCCGCTGTTTGATTTCTTGCACAGCAGAAGCAATGTCCGGAATTGCTTCCTCGAATGTTTTCTGCCGGGGCGGATAGATCGCGTTGACACGGACGATACTGTAGCCGTTTTCGAACGAAAGTGGGCCGATCACTTTCCCCTCTTCTGGCTCGTGGGCTGCAACGAGCTTGGCGAGCGCTGAGCTTTTCACCGTTTGCTTGCCCCAGTGACCTTTCTTTTCGCGATAGCCAGCGCGTTGGGTGTACTGCGCGGCAAGCGCTTCGAACTCACTCTGCGTGCGTGTTTGCTTGGCTTTCTCTGCAAGTTCCTTTGCCACGCTATCGCTGAAAACATAGATTTCACTCACGTCGTAGGCAAGCTCGGTTTTGTATCGCGAAGCGGTCGTGTCGTAGTAGGCACGTGCAAGTGCGGTGTCGAATTTCAGCTTCGACCAAACCTCTTGGTCCTCGACCTTGAAGAGCAAAATGCCGTCGCGAAATTCACGGACAAGCCGTGCGAACTGCGGATATTGCTGTTCGAGCGGCGCGGTCAGTTCGGTTATGATCATTGGGTCGGTGAGTTTGTTGATCGCAGCCTCCATGCCCTGCCGATTGAGCGTATAGGGTTGCCGATGCTTTTTGAGCGAGTCAATAAATGCGCCAACAGTCATTCCACCTCGCGAGCCGAACGAGTAGAGCACCTCCGTGCGCAGGTTGTTGCCGATACCTGCATCCCACGCACTATCGCGTGTGCTCTTGGCTGGATTGACAGCGGCGAGCAGAGCAGCGAAGACATTTTCACGCAACGACCATCCCGCGCGTTTTTTCTCTGCATCGAGGAACGCGCGCTTGTCGTCCTCGAAGTTGTAGCGTCGGTAGAGACGGCGTACCGCCTCGCGCTCGTCATCGGGGTTGTACGGTTTTGTCGAATCGCGTCGGATGATGTGCACCCCATAGACTGTGCGCGCAATGCCAACCTGCCCATCACGGAGCGAAAAGAGCACATCCTCGAATTGCGGCAGAAGGCGGCGGTTGTCGCTTTCAAATCCAAGTGAACGGCAGTAGAATGCACCGTTGCCTAAAAGCCCGCCCCCTGCAGCGCTCGATTTATCGCTCGAAAGCTGGCGCGCTGCCTCGGCAAAGCGCTCGACTGGTGCTCCCTCTAACGCGTGAAGCAAGCTGTCAGCACGACGCTCCACGGCAAGCGAGTCTTCTCCTTGCTGGGGCACAAGGAGGATATGCCGAACCCGAACCATCTCGCGTGGACGCTTATCGAGCAGCTTGACGAGCACGTACACAAACCGCGCCCGTACTGGATGCGGATAGACCTGCCCTGGCTCGAGCGCATAGGCTGCATCCTCCAACGGGCGAATCACCCCCGAGAGCGCTGTGATATAGGGCAGCACACCTCCGTTGCGCGCGGTCTCCTTATCGTCGGAGGAATCACGCGCGACCTGCTCAAACGAAGCGCCGCTTTGCACCAGTCGCAAACATGCCATCGCTTTGGCATAGGCTGCGGTCGTATCCGCATTGTCTCCTTGTGGGATCGTAACGACGATGACTGCTGGCTTGAGCTCGTAAGCTCTGCGTTGCAGTGCTTGTTCAACGTTTGGCTCGACAATGCGCTTTTCGTAGAGGAACGTCTCCGCTACTAAGCGGCGATTGGCAGCCACCTCGGACAGTACCGCTGAGTCCTTGTCGTAGCCACGTGCAATTGCATCGAGCACCTTGAGGCGGTAATTCGTGTAGAGCCGCAAAAACTCGAGCACGGTATCGCGTGGCATATCCATCAGGGATTTGTGCGGACGATTCGCATTGCGCAGATAGGTCGTCTCGATGTCTTCGTAGGTAACGACCTCCGGCCCGATGCGAGCGAGGATAGTCGTGGACGCAGGAGCAACGGACGAAGAGCGTTTGGCTTTGGCGCCACGAGAAGGCTGCGCAACAAGGGTATGTGCAACACACACAACGATCAGCAGCCACTGGAAGGTGCGCATTCGATTCTGGTCAGAGTGATACGACAAACTGCAAACAAGACGCAAAATTAGTCGGCGGCCCTCCTGGAGTCGGTTCCTGCTTGGCAGAACCACTGGGCAATCTGGACGATGTTGCCCGCTCCCATCGTAAGGAGGACATCGCCAGGCTGGAGAATTCTGCCCAGATGGTGCTTGACATCGTCGAGTGTGGGTGCATAGAGAAACTCCGCCCTCCCAGTGCTCGCTCTCCCATCACCGCGCAGGATAGGATGCACTGGAACGGCAGCAATCGTTTCCGACGAGCGGAGCCCTTCTGCTGGTGCAACCTGTTGCTCGAGGATCGTTCTTCCGCTGATACCCTCGATCGGTGCCTCTCGCGCTGCATAGACGTCAGTGATCATCACAATGTCGGCCTGAGAGAGTGCATCGGCAAAAGCCGACGCAAAGTCTCGCGTACGGGTGTATGTGTGCGGCTGGAAGACTGCAACGATACGCCGCTCTGGGAAGCGCTGCCGAGCTGCGCGGAGTGTTGCACGGATTTCCGTTGGATGGTGAGCGTAGTCATCAACCACAACAACGCCGCCATATTCGCCGAGCATGTGGAAACGGCGGATCACACCCCCGAATTCTGCAAGCGCATCAGCAATGACGGAAAAGGGAATATCCAGCTCAAAACCGACCGCAACAGCCGCGAGCGCATTGGCGATGTTATGCTCGCCGGGAATCTTGAGCCGTAGATCGCCGAGCGGTTGTCCATTGCGAACCACCCGCACGATGGACCCACTCCCCGTCGTGTGAACATCTGCAGCGCAGATTGCGCAGTGCTGACCGAAACCATACGTTACTACACGGTGCGGCAGCCGCGCCGCAAGACGCTGGCAACCAGGATCGTCCCCGCATACAACCAACGCTCCCAGCAGCGAGACATTGCGTGCAAATGCCTCGAATGCTTCTTCGATCGCGCTGAAGGAACCGTAAACGTCGAGGTGTTCTGGTTCGATGTTCGTGATGACAGCAACCGTTGGGGTCAGCTGTAGAAACGAGCGGTCGTACTCATCAGCTTCGACCACGAACCACTCGCCGCTGCCGATCCGTGCATTCGAACCGCCGAAATCATGCAAGCGGCCACCGACGATGACGGTAGGATCGTATCCCCCCGCGATGAGGACCAATCCGCAGAGCGATGTCGTCGTTGTTTTCCCATGGGTACCAGCAATTGCCAGCGACTTCCCCAGCCGCGTTACGTGTGCAAGAAGTTCTGCTCGGCGAATGATCGGAATCCCAAGCTGCCGTGCCTGGAGCGTTTCAGGATTGGTGTCCGGATTGACCGCACTCGAATACACGACAAGATCTGCACCGCGGACGTGTTCAGCTGCGTGCCCAAGGTCAATCCGTATGCCGCGAGCGGACAGTGCTGCGGTGTTCTCCGAGGCGACAAGGTCAGAGCCACTGACAGAGAAGCCCCGCGCGTGGACGACCTCTGCCAAGCCGCTCATGCCAATGCCACCAATCCCGACAAAATGGATGTGCTTCATCGAGCCAAGGGCTACGAGGTACGACCGAACCGACGATCGAGCTCCCGCAGCGGGAAATGGATCATGACAGGCCGGCCGTGTGGGCAGACCTCTGGGGTTCGACAGCGGAAAAGGTCCTCGATGAGCTGCTGGATTTCCTCCTGCGTCAAGGGGTCGCCAGCTTTGATTGCGGCACGGCATCCGAACGATGCCGCCAGGTTATCACGTGCTGATGCTGGACGGATCGTTTGATACTCTGCGTACTGCTCCAAAATTTCACGGAGCGAGCTGGCCTCGTTCCCTGCCCGTATCTCAGCTGGAACTGCAAGGAGCTCGACTGTTGCACCGTCGCTCGCAAGACGTGATTCATACCCCAAGCGCTGGAGATCATCTTCCAGTTCCCGATAGATCGCGCGCTCAGCAGCAGTGAGCTGAACAGTTACGGGGAACATCAAACGCTGCGAGCGATCCCCAGCGGCACGCTCCATTGCATCGAGCGCGCGTTCGTAGAGAATGCGCTCATGGGCAATGTGCTGGTCAATGATCATGATGCCATCGTCGGTTTGAACGAAGATGTACTTGTTGTGCATCTGCCAGAACCGTCGTGACTGGGGCTGCTCGATGCTCAGCGAGTGCTGAGGCAGAGACGCAGGCTGGAGCAGCTGTTCCAGCTGTTCTGCGCTGGCTGGCTGCCACGTGGGTCGTTCCGTTCGAAGCGCCGGCTGATTTGACCGCTGCGTTGGAGAGCGCCGCAAGGGGTGCTCCTGGAGCGGCACGATCTCCCCCGTGAGCCGATTGACCACAAGCGGTGGAGTAGCAGCGCCCGACGGCACAGCAACAAGTGGCGCGGCTGCTTCGACGCTCTCAACCCGCAGTGTTGGGACGAGCCCATGTTCTCGCATACTTTGCAGCACTGCCTCGAGCACTGCATGGTACATCGCGCGCTCATCGTCGAACTTTACCTCGTGCTTTTGTGGATGGACGTTGACGTCCACACGTTCTGGATCGAGCCACAAAAAGAGCACAAAGAACGGATGCTCGGTTTTATCGAGCAGGTGCTCATAGCCCTGGTAGATCGCATGCATAAGCGCACGACTGACGATCGGGCGATGGTTGAGAAACAGGTACTGCGATGCTTTCGTCGTCCGCGCAATCGCCGGCAGCCCGATGTATCCTTCAATGCGGACAACATCAGTTTGGTAGTCCACCGGTATGAGACTTGCGGCTACCTCGCCGCCGAAGAGTGCACTGATGCGTTCGAGCAGTGGCTGCGGAACCAGATCGAAAACCACTCCACCTCCATCATGGAACTTCCAGCTGCGGTCTGGATAACTCAGCCCATAGCGGATCATCGTCTCGCTGATATAGCGCAGCTCTGTGGCGTCGGTACGCAGAAATTTTCGGCGCGCAGGAACAGTGAAGAAAAGATTGCGGACGATGACCTGCGTGCCAGGCGGAGATTCTGCCGGTTCGATCCGCTGCGATTTGAGCGGCGAGCTGAGCAATCGCCAGCCGTGTGCATCGCTGTGGCGACGCGTGAGGATCTCGACGTCGGCAACCGATGCGATTGAAGCGAGTGCTTCGCCACGGAAGCCAAGCGTTTGCAGTCGCCGGAGATCATCGAGCGTACGAATCTTCGAGGTGGCATGCCGCCGGAGCGCCAGCTCCAGATCTGCGCGGCTCATGCCGCTACCATCATCGAGCACATGAACGAGCGCTTTCCCTCCTTCCCGCACAAAGACAGCCACCGAAGAAGCGCCAGCGTCGAGTGCGTTTTCGACCAGCTCTTTGACCACCGATTCGGGGCGCTGGACAACTTCGCCGGCAGCAATTTGATTGGCGATGTGGTCGGGGAGGACTGAAATCTGCGGTTGTTCCATTGCGCGGACGGATGCCTGCAGTAATTTGGCGCGTGCAGATGA
The DNA here is from genome assembly GCA_002898675.1 of bacterium HR20. Lineage (GTDB taxonomy): Bacteria > Bacteroidota > Ignavibacteria > Kapaibacteriales > NICIL-2 > NICIL-2. Next base: position 6,646 of record BEHW01000059.1, on the reverse strand, counting down.
CCGCAGCGAAAATACACCACTTGCTATGCTCGACGTTCTCGTTGACCAACTTCTCGTCCGTCGTGGGTACTACGATGCAGAAGGCTCACCACGCCTGGCGATGGGTACGATTGTGCTCGGAGGGCTGATACGTTCGTTTGTGGTCATCCTTGCGGGATTTGCGATCTGGTACTACGGCGGAATCGAGCTTTCCATCCCGCTCTCGCTGGCACTGTTGTGGGGATACGCCGTCTATCCAGCCTATCGGCAGTTTGTCGTGTTCATCAACCACACCCAGGCTCTCGAGGAAGAGCTGCTCTGCAGCTCGTGCCGTCACTACAACGATAGCGGGCAGTTCTGCCAGCTCTACGATGAGCACGTTCGCCCGGACTACATCCCTTGCGGTGGCGACGACTGGGAGCCATCATAGCGACTCGATCTTCCGGAGGCGATAGCGACCTTGCTGGCCGACCTCGAACGTAAACCGCTTGCGCACAGCATTGGTGTAGTACCAAATCTCCACCCCGGGTCTGCCTGGCTCTAAGTCTGTCTCGACACGGGAGGGTGCTCCGAAGAGGATGAAAATCTTCCCACGCTCGGTGAGCGCGCCATCGGATTCTGTTGCAGTAGCATAGCTGCTTCGGGCTTGGAGGGCACGGCGGAAGTACTCAACCATCGCTTCGTTGTAGCGCGTCGCTGGCGTTGGGTCCTGCGACTGCCACCATCGGATAATGGCAGCGACCCGATCAGAATCCGGTGTATCGGCAAGCGTGCGGTACTCGTCGTCAGGCAGGACGTACTGCATAACCGCCAGTGCGTAGCGACTCTGGAATAGCTGCACTGGAGGAGCAAACCATTGAATGCGAAAGGATAAGTGGAGTGTATCTCGCGTGGTAGGGCGGATGACGTCGAGCACGTAATCGCCAGGTATCGCACGTCGTAGATCAAGCAGCGCTTCGACCAGCCGTAGCTGGCTCGATGGCAGAAGCGCAAGGCATGCCCGTCGTTGCTGCACATCCGGTTCGATGACTCCGACCGGACGCACGAAGATGCTCCGGTCATCGGTAGCAGGTGGTGTGACCACGACAGTGTCCTCACCGCGGTAGAACGGGTAGTATTGATGAACAAGCCGCGCCTGAACAGTCAACTCATCGCGTCCGCTCCACGAACGGGGAACTGCGCAGAGTGCCCAAACCCACCGCGTGCCGAACGGAATCACACCTCCCCATGGCTCCAAGCAGATCCGAGCGTCATGCTCGAGCGTAGATGCAAATGCGAGCGATGCAGACGCCAAAAGCGCGGGGGTCGAACCAAGCGCAACACTCGATTGCCAAAGCATACGCTGGCGCTGCTCCTGCATAATGTCCACACTCACGGTGTAGGTCCCATTGGCGAGAGTGACTGTGTCCAGGTTCGCTGTTGCATCGGGACTGAACCGATCCGGTAGCGTGCGTCGGATGACACTGTCGCGGAAGACGCGTGCATATCGAACGACCCCAAGTGTATCGCGCAGTTCGATGGTAGCTGTGTAGTACGCAACGAATTCTCCCACCGCGCCACCCCGCTGGCGAAAGAGCAAGTCCCCGATGACCACACGATATCCGATAATGCACTGACTCGAATCGAGCGACTGGCTGGGGAATGCATGGAAGATACCAACAACGTTGGAGGCAGGGAACATTGCTGGCTGCAAGGACCGCTGACGCGGCTGCGACCATGCAACTCCAATGCTTAGGAGCAGTATCGGTACCAGCAGCATGTTCATCCAGCATCTTCGAGAAAGTCGCGTAGTATCAGTGCTGCGGCAATTTCATCGGTTCTGCCGCGCCGTCGGCGTGTGCTCCGCCGATCGCCAATTTCGAGCATAGTCGCTACCGCACGGCGTGAGCTAAACGACTCATCCACCAGGATCACGGGCAGGCTGCTGCGCTCCTCGAGCTCACGAGAAAAGCGATCAATCTCGAACGTCACCGGTGGAATCGTTCCGTCATCGCGAAGTGGGACGCCAACTAAACAAAACCCGATGCGTTCGCGCTCGAGAGCTTCGAGAATATCATCCCACAACGAGGGCGATTGGCGATCGAACATCCCCTTTGGCGTAATCGTGACGTGATACTCATCGCACACAGCCCACCCTATGCGTTTGGTCCCATAGTCGAACGCCGCACCTCGGCGGCGATGGACAATGCTTCGGAGCGAACGTGGGTCAACGCTGGTGTCGTACATAGAGCGAACGTGGCAAGTGAAACATAACGGTCGTCCCTTCGCCAAGGCGCGAGCGAATCTCGATCCATCCGCCATGTGCTCGCACCATCTGCTGCATGATTACCGAACCTAACCCGTGACCTGCGCGGTGTGTTGTAAACAGTGGCTGCTGCATCTTCCGACACGTCTCTTCATCCATGCCAACGCCCGTATCGCGAACAGCCAGGACGATGCTCTCGGCTGCAAGTGTTGCGGAGAGCTCGACTATCCCATCTTGCGAACCAATCGCACGGATCGCGTTGGTAACCGCATTGTGCAGTGCACGCAGAATACGGCGGCGATCGAGTCTGACAACCAGCGGTGTAGGACGAATCACAAGCGAAATCTGTGCAGGAACGACCGCTTCGAGATCGCTGGCAACTTCAGCGAAGAGTTCAGCGACAGCGCATTCCTCGAGCATTGCTTGCTCTCCGCGACCGAGCGCCAACAGATCGCGGAAGCGTTGCAGAAGCGTAGTCGCTTGACGGAGAATCCGCTGTTGCAGCTGACGTCCATTGGGCATTACTACGCTGGCAAGCTGCTCAGCGTCGAGGCGAATCGTGGTCACAGACGTCTGCAGATCATGCGCCAACTGCGCCCAATTGAGAAGCTGCCATTGCTGATACTGCGGCGTAACATCCCACAGGGAAAGAAGCAGACCTTCAAACCGAGTAAACAAGCCATAGAGCGGTTCAGCCGTAACGATGAATCGCTGCTCAGTGCCATCGGATGTGATGGCAACCTCGCGCACAATGCCAGAACGAAGCGAAAGTGACTGCTCGATGATCTCCCTAAGCGGCATCCAGTGCTGGCGCAAGTACTGCGCAAGCGGCCTCCCAAGCGGAGTTCCCCGTTCGATCCCAAGCCACAGACGCGCAACGGAATTGAGCCGCCGCACACGACCGTGGCGATCAACGACAATCAGCGCACCGCGCGAGCCTTTCTCGAGCAGTGCGCCCACCAGTCGCCGATAGCGACCGATGCGACTGACAATTCCAACCAAGACGACGATACCAATGAGCGCAAGTGCAATGCGGTAGAGTATCGGTACACTTCGTTCCACCCACCACCATGGATTTGTGCCAAATGCAAGCACAACGGCACGGCTACCGTCGCTGATCAGGATGCGACCGTCCTGCTGCACAGCGGACTGTACACCGCGCAACCTCAATGCACCAGTACTGGTGGAGACTGCAAGAACGCTTCCCTCTGTTGCAACAGCAACGCCACTGCCAAAGATAGCGACGGCAGTATCACCGGAAAGCAGCATTCCCTTCGGCTCCAGGAGCCTCTGTGGCAACAAGGTTTGCGCTTCGAAGACAACGTCCCCTTGCGCTGTCGGACGGTACCATTCGATAGCGTAGCTTTCGCCTGCACGTACAATCGCCGCTGCCACGTGTGCATTGGCAGCGATGCGGTCGAGCTTGGCTGGGACGACTCCAGAAAACCGCTTCCGTCCAGTGTGTACCGCGACTGCTTCCCAGACGACAATGTCCGGCAAGCGATCGCCGCCACCATCGAGTACAACGAGCGTGGTATCGCTCGTGGCATAGAACAGTTTGGCGCCATCACGCACGAGCATGCGTCCGGGGGCCGCAGAAATACTCTCTCCAGCATGCTGCACAACAAGTTGCCCATCACTTGTAAGCCATGCCCATCGTGCAGCGTGATCGGTGGGTAGAAATCGTCCTCCACGCGCTGTGCAGTAGCACCGTTCTCGCAGCGTACGTGTTTTCTCGAACTCGACGATTCGAATGCCGTCACCTGTCTGGACAGCGAGAACGTGGCGCTGTCCATCCCACGCGACATCGAGCACACTATCACGGAGCGCAAGCAACACCTGCTCGCCCTGCATTGAGCGTTCAACGATGGCGCCGCGTTCCGCACTGTAGCCGAGGAGCGCCCCGCGCTGATCATACGCTGGCGCTCGAAGTCCGCTGGCCTCGGAAAGCTCTGCGCATTCGACAGAAACGGGATACGGCTCCTCCTTCGGAGAGGAACAGCTCCCCAACAGAGCAGCACCAATTGCCAGCGCGACCCATCTCACGACACTTCCTCGATGAGGCAGACACAATATGCGGCAAGCCCTTCCTTACGACCAACAAAGCCAATTTGCTCGCTCGTCGTTGCTTTGATCGAAACTGCTTCGGGCGCAATACGACAAAGCGCAGCAATGTTCTCCCGCATCGTGCGTTTGTAGGGTGCGATCTTTGGCGTCTCGAGCAGGAGACTGACATCTACATTGACCACGCGGAACGACTGCTGGCTGAGAAGTTCGACAATGCGCTCGACGAAGCGTCCGCTCGGCTCATTCCGCCATTGCGCATCTGTATCGGGGAAATGCTCGCCAATATCGCCGAGCGCTGCTGCACCGAGCAATGCATCGCAGAGCGCATGGAGGATCACGTCTCCATCGCTATGTGCCTCTACGCCGTAGGGCGCAGGAACCTCGACACCACCTAACATCAACCGATCGCCGGGCGCGAATCGGTGAACATCCACACCAAAACCAATCCGCATGGTCACACTCGACGTTGTGCAGCAACTGCTAATTTGCACATCATGAATGAACACGTGCTAACAGTATCGCTCCTGACACAAGCGATCAGCCAGGTCCTGGAGGAAGAATTCCCGCTTGTGCACGTCCTCGGCGAAGTCTCCAACTACAAGCGTCACCAGTCAGGCCATCGCTACTTTACGCTCAAGGACGAAGGCGCACAAATTCGATGCGTCCTCTGGCGTGGACGGACAGTTCCTTTCGAGCTCCAGGATGGCATGCAGGTCAAGGTGCGCGGACGGTTGAGCGTCTATCCACTGCAGGGCAACTACCAAATTGACTGTTGGTCGGTCCAGCCTGCAGGGGTTGGCGATCTCTACCTTGCCTTCGAGCAGCTCAAAACGGAGCTTGCAGCTGCAGGCTACTTCGATCCAGAGCGCAAGCGTCGGCTCCCACGTCTGCCCGAGATCATCGGAGTGGCAACCTCACCGAGCGGTGCAGCAATTCGCGATATTCTCACCACACTCGAACGGCGCAATCCAGCGGCAACGGTCGTTTTCCGTCCGACGCTCGTCCAAGGAGCAGACGCCGCCGAGGACATCGCCCGTGCCCTCGCTGAGCTGGAATCGTTCGGGTGCGATGTCATTATCGTCGGGCGTGGTGGCGGTTCGATCGAGGATCTGTGGGCGTTCAATACTCGCACGGTCGCTGATGCAATCTTCCGCGCAGGCGTCCCTATTGTTTCTGCGGTCGGGCATGAAACAGATGTCACCATTGCAGACTTCGTCGCAGATGTCCGCGCTGCGACTCCAACTGCAGCAGCAGAGCTCTGCACCCCGATTCGCCGCGAAGATGTTCTCTTGTGGCTCGATGATTGGGCCGAACGCACCCGCACCGCACTCGCGAGCCGACTCGATCAAGCAGAGTTGCTCATCGCAGATTTCCTCTCCCCCACTACCTCTCGCGTGCTGAGCATGCAGCACGAGCATCTTTGCTTCCAGCTCATTAGCACCGTTGAACGATTGCGCGTAGCTGCTTTGCGCAGTGTTGAAAGCTACATTCAGCAGCAGGAGCAGCTCCAGTCCGCAATAGCGTTACTCCACCCACTCGGTCCACTCGACCGTGGCTTTGCGCTCATCGAACGAGATGGGCGTATCCTCCCTGCATCCGAGCAGCTTGCGCCGGGCGACCAACTGCGGATCCACCGCCAGTGCGACAGCGCCATAGCGAGCGTTACATCCGTTTTCGATCCTGTCTATCACCTTGCAACGCACGATGGCAAAAAAGACTCCCACCATTGACGAGCAGCTCCGGAGGCTCGAGGAAATACGGCAACAGTTAGAAGCTGCCGATCGCCCCATCGAGGAGTTAGTAGCGCTCTACGAAGAAGGCATGGCGATAGCAAAGCGGCTTCGCGAGCACCTTGCATCCATCCGCCAACGCATCATCACAATTGGCGGGCAGGACGAGCACGACGATATAGCTCCACCGAGCGTGGACTAATGCTCGCGCTTGATTTGGCGTGTCATCAGCTCGGAGATTGCCGTGCGAGGATCCTTTCCCTCGAAGAGGATGCAGTACACTTGCTCGGCGATAGGCATTTCGATTCCGTAATCGCTGGCCAATTCGAGTGCAGAGACCGTCGTCTCGATGCCTTCGGCAACCATTTTCATGCTCGCGAGAATCTCTGGTAGAGATTCACCGCGCCCGATACGTTCACCGACGAGACGATTGCGGGAATGGCGTGACGTGCACGTTACGAAAAGATCGCCCAAGCCGCTCAGCCCGCTGAACGTCATTGGGTTTGCGCCTAACTCCATTCCCAGTCGAGCGATTTCGGCAAGGCCACGCGTCACAAGCGCTGCTTTCGTGTTGTCGCCCATTTGGAGACCATCAATGATCCCAGCAGCGATCGCGATGACGTTC
>BEHW01000058.1 GCA_002898675.1 bacterium HR20 | reverse complement strand
TACCGAATGAGCAGTGCCGTTGGCAAGAGTTGTATATCCCGGTGGTGCCAGAATCGTTATCGTCGCCAGTGCCTTGTCGTACGGGCGATCGTTGCAAGGCATCCAACGCCGTGCATTGTTTGGCTGACTCATGGTGTACGCAATCGGGGAGGGAAGTTCCTGGCCTGATTCATCTCGCCAGTAGCGGTTGTAGCCACCGTAAAACTCTTGGCGCAAGGCAGATGCAGAGCGATTGCGGTATGCGATCGTGATGGCAGCAGTATCGTTCCGGTTTAGTGGAGTGGCAAGCTGCAGCCATAGACGATTGCCAGTGCGCTGGGTAGTAGGACGCTCAGTGCTCGTGGCATGCCAACGATGAATGCTGATCGAATCAACGACCAGTGTTGAATCTGCGTCGAGTTCGATTGTCCAAAGCTGTGCAGTATCGCATCGAAGGGTGATTGTTTGAACGCCACGATATTCTCGCGAGGGTTGGCTACTATCAGAGAGAGCAGCCCGCCAGTCAAGAATTAGGTCATATCGCAGCACATCGTAGGGACGTCGGCTCAATGATGTTGCTTCTACGGGGACGCGGGGATGTTCGCACAGCCGAGTCTGCCCACTGAAACTTGCAAGAGTATGAGCTTGCGCGCGAAACGGGAGAAACAGTAAAGCACACAGCACCGCTGAGGAAACCGAGAGCATGTATTGCATTGTGGATCGAAATGGAGTAGCAAGAACACGTGGGCAAACTTAGCAAAGCAACCCCATCGTGCAAACACAATGCGCAGTCGAACGTTCGGAGGAGCGTTGCCGTATTTTTGCAGCCAGTTTGGAATGTATCACCTCGCTACGATGCTGCGATGAGCATCAACCACATGAGCTTGGTCAATCCGATTGAAGTCAAGATGAAAGCATCGGCGCAAGGGTCGCTCTACGAAGCGATTGTTGCACTCGGCTTGCGTGCACGGCAGATCAACGATCAGATTCGGAACCAGTACCTTGCACGTACCTACGATTTGGCAGAGCGGGAGGAAGACAACGAAACTCGGGCTATCAAGCTTGAGGTGAGCCGCGAGTTCGATCGCATACCGAAGCCAACGTTTCTGGCGATGCGTGAGATGTTCGATGACAAACTGCATTGGTGGCGCCCTAATGCAGAGCAGCCATCGGCGGAAGCGTAGGACAGTGTTCCTTCGTCCCCGGGCGAAATCATACGGCAGTTACGTCCGCTGACTACCGTCGCTGTAGCAGCGGACGTTTATTTTGCACTCAATCGGCACTGAACCATCTGCGATGGAGCAACTGCGCGGTAAACGGATCATTCTCGGCGTCGGTGGTAGCATCGCTGCGTATAAAGCGCCGCTTGTGGTGCGTCTTCTGCGGCAGTGTGGCGCGCACGTTCGTGTTGCGATGACGCCATCGGCTCGGCACTTTGTTTCACCTATGGTGCTGGGGAATCTCGCCGGGGAAGCAGTGGCGCTCGAGATGTTCGATGAGCAGATTCAGCACGGCGGCTCCTGGCATATCCACTGGGCACATTGGGCAGATGCAATGCTCATTGCTCCGTGCAGCGCACATTTGCTTGGTTCCCTTGCGCATGGCTTGTGTGATTCGGTTGTTGCCTGTCTGGCGCTCGCACTGCCACGCTCGACGTCGCTTGTTGTTGCGCCAGCAATGGACACAACAATGTGGGAGCATCCTGCGACGCAGCGCAATGTCGAGCAACTCCGTCGCGATGGAGCGATCATCATACCACCGGAGGAAGGCGAGCTTGCCAGTGGACTCTGGGGAGTTGGCCGCATGCCTGAGCCTTCGGTGATCGTCGAGCATCTGGTGTCAGCGGTCTCACGTGCGGCGACCCAGGCGCCAGGGTACGTCTCGAGCCGCCCGCTGGAAGAAACCGTCCATGCGGATCGTTTGACAGCAGAGATTGCTCTTGCGCAGCTGGTGCATGGAGAACAGGGGGGACTCGATGGCGTTACAGTCCTCATCACTGCTGGCCCGACACGCGAAGCACTCGATGCAGTGCGATTCCTTTCGAACCGGTCATCAGGCAAAATGGGGTACGCACTCGCAGAAGCTGCCCGGGATAGGAAGGCACGTGTGGTCCTCGTCAGCGGACCTGTTGCGCTCGATCCACCGCGGGGAGTTGAGCTCGTCAAGGTTGAAACAGCTCGCCAAATGCTCGAAGCTGTGGAGCGATACCGAGGGCAGTGGAGCATCGCGATCGCAGCTGCAGCAGTCGCAGATTTTATGCCGGCAACGCCCAGCCCAGGCAAGCTCAAGCGAAACGACATCGGCGATCGAATGACTATCGAGCTCGTCCGCACTCCAGACATTTTAGCCTCGTTAGGGCAATCAAAGCCACCCGATGGTGTGCTTGTCGGCTTTGCACTTGAAGAGCAACAGCGGCTCGACGATGGCATCGCCAAACTTCGCGTACGCGGCTGCGATGTTGCGGTGCTCAATGCCCTCGATGCACCCGATAGTGGGTTTGAGGGAGATTTGAACACGATTACGATCGTGACGTTCGATGGCGACCGTGCGGTTCGTCACTCCTACGCACCGGCTCCGAAGCGCGTCTGTGCAGAGTATATCCTCGAGCATGCTGTTCGCTTACTGCGCGTCCGGCATGATGCGAAGGCTTAGCCCCTCTGCAAACACCCACCTAAAGACTTTGTGCGCATCCGACGAACACTGACCAGTCACCGTGCTGCCGGGCTTGCGTTCATCAATGCCTCGATAGCATCGGGATGTCGCGGAAGTCGTGCAGAGAGATTCACCGGTCCGCTGTCGGTGATGAGGATGTCGTCTTCGATGCGGATGCCGATATTCCACCACTTTGGATCGCAGGGACTGCCCGGTGGAATGTAGATCCCCGGCTCGACGGTGATAACTGTTCCGGTGCGGAGTGAGCCATAGGTGCCAGCATCGTGGACGTCGAGACCCAGGTAGTGCGAGGTACCGTGCATGAAGTAGCGCCGCACCTCATTGGGGGATTCGATGATCCCAAGCTCCATCAAACCGCGCGCGATGACTGATTCAGCGGCACGATGGGTTGCACGGAATGGTGCACCGACCTGAGCGCTGGCAATTGCAGAGTCCTGCGCTTCGAGGACGAGCAGGTACAGCTGCCGCTGCTCGGGCGAGAAACGACCACTGATCGGGAATGTACGCGTAATGTCTGCGGTGTAGCCGCGGTACTCTGCACCGCAGTCGGCAAGGACAAGGTCTCCCGTGCGCGTGGTGCGGCGGTTGGTCTGGTAGTGGAGGATGCAGCCATTGGTGCCGCTTCCGATGATGCTCGGATAGCCAACGTCTTCTGCACCAGCTCGGCGGAAGTGATATTCCATGATGGCTTCGAGTTCATATTCTGCCATGCCAGGCTTGGCATTGCGCATGGTTGCCTCGAACGCATCGAGTGTGATGTCAATTGCTTTCTGGAGGAGCCGCAGCTCATGAGCGTCTTTGACTTCGCGCATTGCAGCGAGCGTCCGAAGCGACGTCCGAAGGATCAAACCAGGAAAACGCTCGTGAAGCCAATTGCGAAGTAGTTGCTCTACCTCGATGCGTGTACCGGCGATTGGAAGCTCTACCGATGGTGTCGGCAGTCCCGAGGCAATGTAGAGTGTGTCGCGGTGGCGTAGAAGGGAGTCGAGCACTTCTTTCAACGCGGAATACTCGAGCGCTGGCCGTAGCCCGAGCACACGCTCGGCTTCGGTCGGACCCATACGAATGCCGGTCCACGTTTCGCGATCAGGGTTGCGTGGCTCGATGAAGAACAGCTCAGTCGAGTGCGTACCGTTCCAGGTGAATCCTCCTGGAACGAGCAGCAGTGCGCATCGTGGCTCGGTGCAGCCAGTCAAGTAGAGAAGGTTCGAGTTCTGACGGTATTCGTAGTCAACGTCGTTCTGGCGGTTACGCACGTCGGCGCTCAGGAGGAGGATTGCCGCGCGGTCAGTGTGCGATGCTACCAAATGCAGGCGACGTTCTCGGTAAACGTCGGGTGGAATACCATCACTTTCGTATCGCTCATACGGCAGCAGCTGAGCGCCAGCCTGGCCCAGGAGAAGAAGAGCAAGAACAACTGCGATGGGGAATTTCATCAGCGATGGTCCGAGCGTTGTTGGTTACTGTCGTGCTGCAACGAGCGTTGCGGCGTCGGCGCGTGCGGCTCCAAGCTCCAAGGCGCAGGTGGCTACGCTGCGGAGCGTCGAGCCTGTGGTGAAGACGTCATCAACCAGCAAAATTGTAGCACCTTGCAGCCGGGCTGCCTGGGGGCCTTGACCGAATGCTCCTTCGGTATTGGTGCGGCGTTCTCCTGCGGAGAGCCTGGTTTGGCTTTGCGTGTATCGGGTGCGGCGAATGGCATCCAGCAAGACAGGGATGCGGAGGAGGCGCTGCACCCCTTCAGCGATGGCATCGGCTTGGTTGTAGCCACGTTCGCGCCGACGTGCTGGATGGATTGGCACTGGAACGATCGCGTCGTACCGCGTGGGTGCAAGCAACTGTACTGCTGCTCCAAGCTCGATACCCAATTCGACGCCAACTTGCCAGTAGCCGTAGTACTTGAGTGCGTAGATCAAGCGGAAGAGTCCTGCCTGCCGCGGATCTGCACTCCAGCGTGCGATGACCAGCGACAGCGGGCAATCATCGAGATCGCCGCTGTGCTCCTGGGCAATGGCCAGTAACTGTTGCGGCGGAGGTGCTGGATGAAGACTATCGAAACATTGCCGACAGAGGTAGTGCCACTGCGTGTTGGGGGGTAAGACTGCTCCGCAGAGCATGCATCGCCACGGTACAGCAAAATCGAGCAGGCACTTGCCAATCTGCTCGACAAAACGCACAATAGTTCCGAGCGCAGTCATTGACTATCGCCAAGGATCGTTACCACGATTGAGCGTTTGCCAGCGCGCTCCCGGAATTCGCACAGGTAGATGCCCTGCCACCGACCGAGCGCCAGTGCACCATTGCGAATAGGGATCGAAAGGCTTACGCCAACGAGAACGCTCTTGATATGCGAGGATGCATCATCGGCTCCTTCGATGCTGTGGCGGTACAGGCGTAAGTCGTCCGGCACAAGCCGCTCGAGATGTTCGCCGAGATCAGCTCGGACGTCTGGATCGGTGTTCTCTCCAAGAGTCAGTGCGGCGCTGGTATGCTGCAGAAAAAGGTGCGCGATACCGTAGCCGACGTGGTGCAGCTCTGGGAGTTGCTCGGTAATTGTCTTCGTGATGCAATGCACGCCACGCGGAAATGGCCCGAGCACAACGATGCGTTGAATGATGCTCATCGCAAATGTCGGTGCAAATTGCAGTGAAATTTACGATTTTTGTAACACTGCACTATGGCGACAACCTTCGACCGCCCGACGCGTATTGAACGGCTCGATGCTGCCACGCTCCGTATTGTCTGGGGTGATGGATTGAACGCCGCAATTCCCCTGGAGGTACTGCGCCGCAACTGCCCATGCGCGTACTGCAAGGGTGAGCAGGTGTTTGGAACAACGGTGCTTGTGCCACTTGTTCAATTTGCGCCTGGCATGAACGAACTTGTTGCACTTGAACCGGTTGGTAACTACGGCGTACGTGCTCGTTGGGCCGATGGCCATGATACTGGAATTTACCCCTGGAATCTTTTGCGGCAGATTGCAGAAAACATGACGGAGTCCGATACATCAACGCGGAAGAATGAGCAATGACGGTAATGGAACGTACCATTCGCGCACCGCGAGGCACAACGCTGCATTGCAAAAATTGGCAGCTCGAAGCAGCCTACCGGATGATCCAGAACAATCTCGATCCGGAGAACGCTGAGCGTCCTGCCGAGCTTATCGTTTACGGTGGAAGTGGAAAAGCAGCACGCAACTGGGAGTGCTTCGAGGCAATCTGCGCGACGCTTCGCTCGATGGACGAAGACGAAACGCTCTTGGTTCAATCCGGCAAACCGGTCGGTGTGGTTCGAACGTATCCCGATGCGCCGCGGGTGATCATCGCCAACGCGAATCTGGTGCCCAAGTGGGCAACGTGGGATGAATTCCGGCGACTGGAGGCGCTGGGCTTGACGATGTATGGGCAGATGACTGCTGGCAGCTGGATTTATATCGGCACGCAAGGGATCGTCCAGGGTACCTACGAAACATTTGCCGAGTGCGGGCGCAAGTACTTCGGTGGGACGCTCCGTGGGCGGTTTATCCTGACTGCAGGGATGGGCGGAATGGGCGGCGCTCAGCCCTTGGCAGCTACGATCGCCGAAGCAGCGATCCTCTGTGTGGAAATTGACCAAGAGCGCATTGACCGTCGCATCCGCGATGGGTATTGCCAACACAAGATGTACGACCTCGACCAGGCGTTGGCTCTTTTGATGGAGCATAAAGCAGCAGGGCAGCCGATTTCGATCGGACTTGTCGGCAACGCAGCAGAAATTCATCCTGAGCTTGTCCGCCGTGGTGTCACACCCGATGTTGTCACCGATCAGACTGCAGCACACGATCCGCTCAATGGGTACTACCCTGCCGGCTTGACAAAAGCGGAAGCCGATCAACTCCGCCGGAGCAATCCAGCCGAGTACTTGCGTCGGGCGTATGCTTCGATTGCCGAACATGTGCAGGCGATGTTGGCATTCAAGGATCGGGGTGCAGTTGTTTTCGATTACGGGAACAACATTCGCGGCATTGCACGCGACTACGGCAATGTCGAGCGTGCATTCGATATTCCCGGATTTGTGCCAGAGTTCATTCGTCCGCAATTCTGTGATGGGCGGGGTCCGTTCCGTTGGGTTGCCCTCAGCGGCGATCCAGAGGATATTCGCGTCACCGATGAAGCGATTATGGACCTGTTCCCACACGACGAGCACCTCCACCGCTGGATTCGGAGTGCTCAGTCGCACATCCGCTACCAGGGGCTGCCTGCACGGATATGCTGGCTTGGCTATGGCGAACGTGCAAAAGCAGGGTTGCTCTTCAATGACCTTGTCCGAAGCGGACAGGTCAAAGCCCCGATTGTCATCGGTCGCGATCACCTCGACTGCGGCTCGGTTGCGTCGCCATACCGCGAGACGGAAGCTATGCTTGACCAATCAGATGCAATCGCCGACTGGGTGTACTTCAACTTTGCGCTCAATGCGATCGGTGGTGCGACGTGGGTGTCGTTCCATCATGGTGGTGGGGTGGGAATTGGCCTTTCACTCCATGCCGGCATGGTCATCGTTGCCGATGGTACACCCGAAGCTGCACGCCGACTCGAACGAGTTCTGACATACGATCCACTGACTGGTATCCTGCGCCATGCAGATGCCGGGTACGAGCGCGCGCGGGCGAATGCCGAACGCTTCGGGATTCGAGTTCCTATGCTGACAGTGCCGAAATGACATTGCAGTTTGTCAACGCATGGCTCCAGGCTGCGTCTAATTGTCCGACTTTGCTCGAAATGCTTCTGTGGCACAGAAAATTCTGGTAATTTCACGAATTCAACCACACAACGAAACAAAATGGCGCGCAAGCGTGTTACTGAAACTGAAGTTGTTCAACGACTCAATGGAGATGCGTGGCATGACCAAACGGTGACCGTTTCGCGCTCGCGAGAGCGCATCTACGGAAGTGCCACATTTGATCGTAAGGAGCCAGCAATGGACCTGACCAAGCAACTCGAACAACTCTACCGCACCGATCGGAAGAAGCTACTTGGCTTTATCCGGCAGCGGGTCAAGACGCAAGAAGAAGCCGAAGACATCCTCCACGATGTGTTCGCGAATGTTCTTGCAGCAGCGCAGACAGTGGACAAACCAATCGAAAACGTTGCCTCGTGGGTGTTCACTGCTGTGCGTAACCGCATCATTGACTCGTATCGAAAGAAAAAGACCGATGCGTTCTCGGACATGCTCACGCCTTCTCAGGTGGATGAGGGGGTCGAGTCGTTCGAGAACTTCATCGCCGACGAAAGCTACTCGCCCGACACAGAACTCCTCCGGAAGACGATTTGGGAGGAAGTTCAAAAAGGGCTTGCTGAGCTTCCGCCTGAACAGCGCGAAGTCTTCGAAAAAAATGAGTTCGAAGGCGTCTCCTTCCGAGAGATGAGCGAAGCAACTGGCGTCAATATCAATACGCTTCTTGCGCGGAAGCGGTATGCCGTTCTGCACCTGCGGAAAAAGCTCGGCTATCTCTACGACATGCTCAACAACCGCGAAGAGCAGCCCGACGACATCGAAAACCTCCAAACGGAAGTCGAGTCCTAAGCAGCTTCTCGAGCGATAGCGTTTGCGTGCGGCACAATGCACTTCGCATTGTGCCGCTTGTGTATGGAACCGACTGGAAGGGCGCTACAGCTGCCGATTACGCGTTGCACGTGCCAGAGCGCAGAGTCTATCACGTGCAGAAGTTGATGGCAAGTGCGATTCTAACGCGGCGTTTGCAGTGGAGAGATAGTTAGCGATGAGCGACTCGGCATGTTCGAGCGCACCAAGCCGACGGCACCGTTCTCTCATCTGCGCGATTTCTTCGCTGTCCGTTGGTGGAGTGCCAGCGAAGTACGCTGCAAATGCGGCGAGATCATTCGGATCAGTGGCATGGGCAGCAGCGCTCAAGGTGGGGAAGGTCTTCTTCCCTTCGCGCAAGTCTTGCCCAAGCTCTTTGCCGAACTCTGGCGAGCCGAACAGATCGAGCACATCGTCGCGGATTTGGAATGCCATGCCGAGTGCTGTACCATAGGTGCGGAGTGCAGCAAGCACATCGTGCGACGCTCGAGCGACAATTCCCCCTGCAACTGCTGCAGTCGCAAAGAGCCGAGCGGTCTTGCGTCCGATCATGCGGAGGTAGTCATCCATCGTTACCGATGGCATTGTGCGGAATGCAATATCCTCGGCTTGGCCGATGCACACTTCCACAAATGCTGAAGAGCACTCCGCCACAAGGTGCTGGCAGACCTCCGCAGGGTAATGCTCGCTGAGCAAACGATAGGCGATACCCATCATCGTATCCCCTGCGAGAATTGCCGTTGCATCGTCCCAAGCTCGATAAACTGTTGGTCGGCCGCGTCGCAGTGGCGAACGATCCATGATGTCGTCGTGGATGAGCGTAAAGTTGTGGAGAATTTCGACTGCGGCTGCAACAGGCGCAGCATCGGCAGACGAGCTCCCGCAGGCTTCTGCAGCCAAGAGCGTAATCAGCGGCCGAAGACGTTTGCCCCCACTGGCTAACGCGTAGCGGACAGGCTCATCGAGGATCGGAGGCAATTCGGTGTGGTCGAGCGCTCTCGCAATTGCTTGCTCAATCGTATCGCGGTAGTGTTGTTCCATCGAGATTATCGGTTGTGATTGGGCGATCGGGGGCGCAACCGCACCCTCCGAAGGTCGGATACAGTTTGGGCACCGCTGACGAACATAGCTGCGCGGAGCTGGAGTTCCCAATTGGCAATGTACCGTTCGAGCGCTTCTTCACCGCCATCTTGATAGACTTGCAAAAGCGGACGTGCCACACCGACAAGATCTGCACCGAGCGCGATTGCCTTTGCAGCATCGAATCCGCTCGCTATGCCGCCTGAGGCAATCAGGATAAAATCGTAGCTCGATCGCAACGCTGCAACCTCGATGATGCAGTCAGCGGTCGGTATCCCGCAGTCCCAGAGCTCTGCAAGCGGGTTGGTACTAGGATCGGTTGTGCTGCGTTTGAGCTCGACGCCTGCCCAGCTGGTACCGCCTGCTCCGGCTACATCAACGTATCGAACACCAGCGCGAAGGAGCAACTCGGCAACCCGGCCGGAAATGCCCGCCCCAACTTCCTTGACGATGATCGGTACTGGCAGTACAGATGCAAGCTGCTCGATTGCTGCAAGGACGCCGCGGAAGTAGGGTGTGCCTTCGGGCTGCAACAGCTCTTGCAGTGGATTGAGATGGATAGCGAGCGCGTCTGCCCCGACAAGGTTTATTAGCGATTCGAGATCCTCGGCTCGAACATCCCGCGTAAGCTGGGATGCGCCGATATTGGCAATGATCGGTATCGTGGGCGCCTGGTCACGGGCGATACGGAAGCTTTCGAGCTGCTGGTGGCTTTCCAAAAGAGAGCGCATCGAGCCAAGCCCCATCGCCAACTGCCACCGCTGGCACAGGCGCGCAAGCGCAGCATTGATGGCGGTTGCGCCGTTGTAGCCACCAGTCATACAGGATACGATAAGCGGAAGTCGAAGCGTGTGTCCAAGGAACGTCGTCTGCGGCGTAACTTCCTGGAAATCTATCTCCGGCAGCGCAACGTAGTCGAAGTCATAACGCTCCAAGCCGGTTGTCTTCGAGCGGTACCGGACGTCTTCCTCCGTACAGAGCCGGACGTGCTCTTCCTTCCGCGTTGGTGGTTGGTTCGATGCAAGCATTGTTGTTACTTCGGTTGTGTGGTGCAAATATGCTGTAAGTTTGCAACGCGATGTGTTTCACTTTCTCGATTTTTCGGCACATGATCGCCACTGATGCGCTTCGATCCGAGCTTGCCAATCTGGGGCTTGTCGGTTTGGGCGAAATCAATCGCAACTGCTCAGCAGCAGAGCTCTACGAACATGCTGTGATCCTTGGGGAGGCAGAGATCTCCGAACATGGCGCATTGCTCTGTATGACAGCACCGAACACAGGGCGCAGTGCAAACGATAAATTCATCGTCGAAGAAGCTTCCTCGAAAGATCACGTCTGGTGGGGAAAGGTCAACCGTCCCTTTCCGCCGGAGGCGTTCGAGCGAATCAAACACCGCGTCTTTGCATACCTCCAAGGGCGCGACGTGTACGTCCACGACTGCTGGGTTGGCGCCGACGAGCGGTATCGCTACGGCATCCGTGTCATCACCGAGCATGCCTGGCATAGTCTCTTTGCAAAGAACATGTTCATCGAGCTTGCCGACGATGAATTCGAAGCGTTCAAACCAGATTTTACCATCGTCCACGTCCCCAACTTTCACGCGCAGCCGGAAATTGATCGGACCGCGTCGCACAAATTCATTCTGCTCAGCTTCGAACAGCGCATGGTGCTCATTGGCGGCACACACTACGCTGGGGAGATCAAAAAGTCAGTCTTTACGATCCTGAACTACCTGTTGCCGCTGCGGGGTGTCTTCCCGATGCACTGTTCGGCGAACGTTGGCTCTCGTGGTGATGTCGCGCTCTTTTTTGGACTGTCGGGCACGGGCAAGACAACCCTGTCAACAGACCCAGAACGTCCGCTCATCGGTGATGACGAACATGGCTGGAGCGATGAAGGCATCTTCAATTTCGAAGGCGGCTGCTATGCCAAAGTCATCAACCTAAGCCCCCACGCAGAGCCACTGATCTATCAAATGACGCGAACGTTAGGTACAATTCTCGAAAACGTTGTTTATGACCCCGACACGCGCCGCATTGACCTTGCCGACCAAAGCATCACCGAGAATACGCGCGCATCGTACAAGCGGGATTTTCTGCCGAACATCGTTCCCGAAAACCGCGCCGGTCATCCGGCGAACATTTTCTTCCTCACGTGCGACTCCTTTGGCGTGATGCCACCGATCGCACGTCTCACACCCGAGCAGGCGATGTACCACTTCCTGTCAGGATACACAGCACGCGTAGCTGGTACGGAAGCGGGTGTCAAAGAGCCTTCGGCAACGTTTTCGACCTGCTTTGGCGCGCCGTTCATGGTGCATCATCCATCGGTCTACGCGAACATGCTCCGCGAGCGGATGCTCAAGCACAATGCAACCGTGTGGCTGGTCAACACGGGCTGGAGCGGCGGACCGTACGGCGTCGGAAGTCGGATGAAGATTGCCTATACCCGAGCACTATTGCACGCGGCGTTGGAAGGTAAGCTCGAGGGGGTCGAATTTGTCACTGAACCATTCTTTGGGCTCTCTATTCCGACAGCATGTGAGGGCGTCCCCAGCGAAATTCTCAATCCCCGCAATACCTGGGCAGATCCCAACGCATACGACGACAAAGCACGCTACCTGGTCGGGCTTTTCGAACAAAACTTCGAACAGTTCGCCAGCTACGTCGAGCCAGAGGTGCGCGATGTGCTGAAGGTCACCGCTTCGCTCTAAGTGCTGACCGTTCGGCTTACCTGCTTGGTGCTGATAGCTGCTGTGGCTGGGTGGTATACCGGCTGCACGCGGCCTCAGGCACGCCAAGCTGATATCTTCGTGTACAACGAGCCGAGCGGAATTGCATCGCTCGACCCCGCGCAGGCAAGCTATCAAGCAGCGTGGTGGGTTGGGCAGCAGCTCTATAGCGGGCTGGTGGATTTCGATACAGCCTTGCAGATCATCCCAGCGCTTGCCAAACGGTGGAGCAGCGATAGCACGCTTCGGCGCTGGCGCTTTGTCCTCCGTGAGGACGTCTGGTTCCACGAAGACCCCTGCTTTGGCACGCAGCGGACACGGCGCTGCTCAGCGGGAGATGTTCGCTATTCCATCGAGCGCATCCTCGATGCACGTACACGATCGCCAGGGCTATGGGTATTCCTCGATCGAATTCGAGGTGCACGAGCGTTCCATGACGCAACACGTCGTGGAGAACATCCGATGCATTGCGAGGGCATCCGTGTGCTCAACGACACGACGATCGAGTTCGAACTTGTCGAGTCGTTTGCACCATTTCTGCAGCTTTTGGCAATGCCTTATGCTTGGGTTGTGCCTCGGGAGGCGGTCGAGTACTACGGCGAACGGTTTGGCGAGCATCCAGTGGGGACAGGCCCGTTCCGTTTTGGGTGGTGGAAACCAGATCGGGAACTGGTGCTGGTGCGGAACGAACGATATTGGCGTCGCGATGAAAATGGCACCCAGCTTCCGTATCTTCGCGCCGTTCGTGTCGAGTTCGTTCGAGATCAGCGAACAGAATTTGCTGAGTTCCGGCGCGGGCGCTACGCGATGCTCGCCAGTTTGGACCCAGCATTTGCCCACGTGCTCTTGAACGAGCAGGGTCAGCTGACAAGCGAGTACGCTGGGAAGTATCGCTTGCTGTCAGCGCCGGCACTGAGCACAGAATATTACGGCATTCTGCTCGATACGACGCTCCCTGCAGGGCGGCAAAATCCGCTAGCACGATCGCCTCTGCTCCGACAGGCGCTCAACTACGCAATCGATCGAGAGCGGATGGTGCGCTACGTTTTGCGGGGGATGGCGTATCCAGCGCGTGGGGTATTACCGCCACCGTTGGCGGGATATCGAGGCGCATGCTACCAGTACGACCGACA
>BEHW01000057.1 GCA_002898675.1 bacterium HR20 | reverse complement strand
CTTCTTCCACTGCTTGGAATCGAGCACCCGCGCGTGCTCGACTACGGCGCTGGCTATGGCATGCTCGTTCGCCTGCTACGCAATGCAGGGATCGAGGCATACTGGAGCGATCGCTACGCTCCTAATCTTTTCGCACAGGGTTGCCAATGGGATGGCGCCCCTGTTGACCTTGTCACCTGCTTCGAAGTCGCTGAACACTTCGTCGAACCAGCCATCGAGTTCGACAAGCTCTTTTCCTGCGGACGTACTGTCCTGCTTTCGACAGTGCTATTGCCCGACCCACCTCCATCGCCTGGCACCTGGGACTACTACGCGCTCGATGGCGGGCAGCACATTGCACTCTATACGCTCGATACGCTCGCAGCCATCGCCCGACGCTTTGGCGTGCAACTCTGGAGTAATGGCCATAACCTGCACGTGCTCAGCGATCGCTCGATCGCACTCGAAAATCTGACAACGCACCAGGGATGGAATCACACAATCGGACGAATCGAAGGAACCTTCTCCCCCGCAACGATGCAACCACGCTTGCAGCCAGTTCCGCTGCAAGCTCGGCAGAAACCTCTCATCGGCATCGCAATCTTCCATGGCCTTGGGGATATTCTCAACGCAACGATCATTGCCCGGCAAATCCGCTCGGATCACCCCGACGCACACGTTGTCTGGTACACCGCTGCACAATACGCGTTTATTCTCGACGGCAACCCCGATGTTGATGAAATTGTCCCACTCGAAGGTGATCCGAAAGCGTTGGACAGCCGCATCGAGAAACTCCGCAGCGAACGGAAGTGGGATGCGTTCTACATCCCAGCTCCCTACCTGGCATACGACAAGCTTCCAGGTGGCGATTTGACCGAGCTAATGCTCGCGACCTACGATCGGCTAATCACCGTGCCACTCCGACCAGTAATGGTGCTCTCACAGCAAGAGGTCGAGCGCGCACGCCAGTGGTGGGCACAATTGCCGAGCGACCGCCCGAAAATTCTCGTCGAGACAGAATTTTTCTCCCAGCAGTCCCCCTGGGATCCTTCATACGCCATCGCCCTCATCGAGGCACTCAAGCAGCATCGGCCAGTGTTTGTCTTTACGGCGAAGAACCGCCCACCATACCTGGATGAGCTTCGAAACGTATATCCCGACTGCGTTTGGTGTGACCTTCCGTTCCGACTCAACGCCGAGCTCTACAATCTCTGCGATGCATTCATCGGCGTGTCATCGGCAATCTCGTGCTTGAGCAATTCTACCTGGTGTCGCTCCGATGTCCCGCACATCGAAGTAGTCAGTGGCCCGCACTGGAGCACCTGGCACTTTCAGCACCACACGCAGCGATGGATCTGCTTTGACCGTGATGCATTCGACCAGGCAACCAAGCAACTGAGCGCACTGCTCGCTGGGAAGCACGTTCAGCCTCCGCCCCAACAGACGCTGGCACAACTCTACCTGCGACGAAGCGAGGGCAAATATCACTGGCTCTCCCCGACGCTTCTGCCGACAAGCCAAACGAAGATCTCTCACGTTGACGCCACTCGCGCAATCGTGCGAACGCTTGAATCGCTCGAGCCGTTCTACCTCTGCTACGGTGGCATCGGGGATTTTCTCCTTGCGCTAAGCACACCGCTGGAACATGACGAACCGATAACAGTCATGGCCGCGCCGAACTCGACTGCTGCAGCCCGTGCATTCTTCGACTGCTTCCCTCAGATCGAGCGCGTGTATTTCATCGAGCGCCCCGATGATCCCAACGATCGGTACGTGAGCGGTCTCTTTCTCCGTGCAGCAGCAGCGCTTTGCAAAAATTGTCGTGGGCGTGGTGTCACTCCTCCCGGACGCGAAGATGATTTTTGGAAGCCAGGGCTGGACATTGTCCGCACGTGTGGGGTTACCCTCCATCCGGCATGGGTGCAGCGTTACCGCGTTGATCAGATCGAACATCCACAGGTCGTGCTCGCTCCGATGGGGAGCCTCAGCGGCATGTTCCGCAGCAAGCGCAACGCAATACCACCGCAGTACTGGGATCGGCTCCTCGCACTCCTTCGTGCAAACGGCATCCGTCCACTGATTGTGGGCACACCAGAAGAAGCAGTAGCATACCCCGCCGATGGTTGGGCGCACGATAAGCGAAGCTTTTCCTTCGAAGAGCAATTCCGTCTCCTGGCCACTGCGGATTTGGTGATCGCTGCTGATTCCTGGCACAAAACGTTCGCTGCGATGGCGGGGATACCAACGATTGTCTTCGCACCAATGACCAACCACGACTTGGATTTCTGGCAAGATAGCTCGCGTATTGTTTTCTGCGATCCCTGGCCGAACATCACCTACGTCCGCACGTGGGACGAAGCTCTCACTAACACTCGACAACAGCTTGCAGTCCGCACCGGCAGAATGCTCGATCATACTGCAGTGCAACCACCACGGGAACGCCCTCGCCGAACAAATCCGCGACAACCGCTGACGAGCTTCCACCCCGCGTTCTGGGAGCGGGATTATCGGAACGCTCGTAGTGTGCACGTTCGGCTCAGCGACGCACTTGGCGACACGTTGATGACGACAGCCGTCATCGAAGCGCTCAAGGATGCGTATCCACATCTTTCCATCACGGTCGCTGCAGCTCCGCATGCAGCCGAGATATTCCGTGGCAATCCCAGTATTGAGCGCTGCGTCACGGTCAACACCAGCGATGATCTCCGCTGTGAAGCTACTGCTGATGTTGTCGTGGATTACCGTTACCTGCTCGATCAGCTGCCGGAGTACTACGGCGTTCTCCCGATGATGGATATTCTCGCGAATATCGCCGGCGTTCGGTTGCCGAGCAAGCAACTCTTTTACTATCCCACGAGCGAAGAACGCACGAAAGCTGCCGAATACCTTGGCACACGCCGTGCAGTGGCTGTACACGTGGAAACTCGAAAGGATCCGCTCCGTAGCTACCCCCATGCAGCAGAATTTCTGCGTGCCTTGGTTTCCCTGGTGCCTGAGCATACGTTGGTCTGGCTTGGATCGTCGCCATCGCCGATTGCATCAGCCTCGATCCTCGATGCATCGGGGCTGTCGCTCCGCGAGCAAATCGCACTCGTCGAACGCTGCACAGCTGCTGTCGTCATTGATAGCGTGTTCTTCCACGTGGCACACAACCTGCATCGCAAACCAACGCTCTTGATTGCAGGACCAACGAGCGAGTACCTCATTGGCGATTACACTGCCGCGCCGCTGGTCACACTCCGAGCGGCAGGGTGCATCCCGTGCTACTGGAATACAAAGCGTTGCCGTGGGGTCTGCACCGCATCGCTGGCTCCGTCGGACATTGCGGATGCAACCGCTGCATTCCTCGACCGCGCTGAGCGTGGTGTGTTCGGCATCAATCTGCCGCCACAGCCAGCGGTTCTGCGTTGTACGTGGGACAGCCAGCAGCACAACCTCTTCGCACAGTGTATGCATCACCGTGCCATGGGCAGCGCTCCGGTTCGTTTGCACATCGTCGAAGCAACCGAGCCACTCCCCGACTACGCAGAACTCTGGAATGGTGTCGAACTCATTCGTAACGCAACACCGAAAACGTTTCACCTTCAGGAGGTTTTCCACTCATGACAACGCTTGCAGCTCAAACTGAACGTGTGGCGTGCCCCTACTGCGCAAGCACAATCGCAAATCCAGTCCGCCAGAGTGCAGACATCGTCGAATGCCTCGAATGCGGCACGGTCTATCTCCGTACCCGACTACGGCCGGAGGTACTCTACGCGCTTTACCAGAACTACGCGCACGAAGGCTCGCACATGCGACTGCCCAAGACACGTCAGGAAATCGAGCAGTCTGGTCTGCGACGCGAAGAATTTGTTCGCCTGGTCCTTGAGTTCATCGAGCCGGGCGGTATCTGGCTCGACATTGGCTGCGGTTGGGGTGCTATGCTCGACCACGTTCGGTCGCTCGGATTTACACCGCGCGGGATTGAACTCACCCGTGACTGTGTTGATTTTGCCGCGATGGTGCTCGGTATTCCTGTTTCGAACATCGACTTCGTCCAATCGCGAATCGAGCCATCATCCTGCACGGTCATCTCAATGGTGCACACGCTTGAGCATCTGACCAATCCTTCTGAAGCACTCCGCAAAGTGCATGCGACACTGACCGACAATGGCATCTTCTGCGGCATCGTTCCGAACTTCGATTCGCTCTGTTCGGAGCTTCTGCTGGAAGGATGGGCATGGCTCGACCCGCAGTACCACTACGTGCACTATACACCGACGACACTGTCGAAGCATCTTCGCAATGCAGGGTTTGTGATCAAGCACCTTTCCACTGCAACCGGTGATTATGGCGAGGACATCGTGCTCAACTATTTGCGGAGTGTGATGCCATCCCTGCCTGGGCAGCTCAGCTATCGCCAGTTGCTCCGAGCCGTCGAAGAAGATGGCCGCGGGGAAGAAATTCGCTTCGTTGCACAGAAAGTCTAATAGTGCTCGCCGTATCGAGTACGCCATAGAATCTGGCGGTGCTATCTTCGCGTTGGCAAGCAGTACCCATCAGAGTTCTATGGCACTTTTTGCTGAGTTCCGCGAGTTTCTCAGCCGCGGCAATGCTGTGGACTTAGCCGTCGGTGTCATCATCGGTGCAGCGTTTACGAACGTTGTCACCAGCATCACTGAGGGAATCATCCGGCCGCTGATTGCACTCATCGCACCCGATCCAAGTGCAGGATTGATGCTCGGCCCACTCGATATCGGCCGCGTCCTGGGCGCACTGGTCAACTTTCTCCTTACCGCGGCGGTGATCTTCTTCATCATCGTCAAGCCGATGAATGCACTGCGCCGCAAGAGAGAGCGCACCAAAGCAGAAACCTCCCAGTAGTTCTTCCACACCAGCACTAGAGTTCCTATGCTTCGAGTTTCGATAGCGTGGTTCCTTGCCCTTTCGGTTGCACTGTGCCAATCATCCCCGTGGGACACGAAGGGGACAGCAACACTGAACTTGACACAGGTTGCACTCAAAAACTGGGTGGGCGGCGGACAAAATACCATCGGCATTGCGGGGCTACTTTCCTACCGCGCGCTCTACAACGATGCGCGCACCCGATGGGAAACAACCCTCGATGTTGGCTATGGCTTGACTAAACTTGCCGACGCACCCTTCCGCAAGAGCGATGACCGCTTCATCTTGATTTCAACTGCTGGACTCCACACACCGGATTCGCTCATTCAGTACGCGCTCCAGCTGGATTTCCGGACGCAACTGACCGATGGCTTTCGTTACGGCACAAACGCACCCGATACGCTCACCTCGACACTGTTTGCACCTGCTACGGTCAATCTCGGTCTTGGGGGCACCTACACGCCGAGCGATGGGATCTCGCTGACGCTCATGGCAGCGACGGGACGGGCCGTGCTCGTGCTCGACCGTCGGTTGCAGGATGGGACGCTCGGCGTGGACTCCGGGAAGGCGGTTCGCGTTCAATTCGGTGCTTCGCTCAACGCGACGATCGTCAAAGAGATCATCGAGAACGTCCTGCTCAACACCAAGCTCGCTGTCTTTGCCCCGTACGATGCATTCACCTCGCAAGTGGTCAACTGGAATACCGTCATCACGTTCCGCATCAACAAATTTCTCAGCGCAAATCTTGCGCTCGATGTTGCCTACGATCCGAAGGTCATCATCACGCGCGATGATGGTACGCGAGGGCCGTCGGTTCAACTCCGGAACGTGTTCGGGTTAGGCATTACACTTCCGCTCTGAGCGTATGCGGCGGGTGCTGGTGGTGGCGTACTATTTCCCTCCGTCGGGCGGTCCAGGCGTCCAACGCGTGTTGAAGATGGTGCGCTATCTGCCACAGTTTGGCTGGGAGCCTGTTGTTCTTACCGTTCGTGACGGTACGTATCCCGCTCGCGATGAATCGCTACTCGCCGAAGTACCGCCCCAGGTGCATATCGAGCGGACGCCAATTGTAGAGCCATATGCGCTCTACCGACGCATCACAGGAACGAAGCAACCGATTGACATCGCCGTTCTCACCGATCGTCGCACTGCAGGCTGGAAACAGCACCTGGCCGAGTGGATTCGCGCAACCTTTTTCATCCCCGATGCGCGAATCGGCTGGTTGCCAAGCGCTGTCCGAGCAGGCAGATCGCTCATCGAGCGGCTGGGTATTTCGATGCTCTACACCTCGTCACCTCCCTACACCTGCGCACTCATCGGACGTGCGCTCAAACGACGCTCAGCGCTGCCGTGGGTGATGGAATTGCGCGATCCGTGGACGGAGTTTCTGACGACGCCCAAGCGCTGGTGGCTCCCGGCATGGATTGACCGCCACTTGGAGTACTCCTGCTTGGATCAGGCTGATCGGATTGTTGCTGCGTGGGATGGGATCGTCCACGACGCAGTGCGGAAGTATCCCGCGCTACCCCGCGAAAAATTTGTGGTAATCCCCAATGGCTTCGACGCAGCGGACTATCCCCCGGTGCACCGATCACGCACGGAGAAGTTCACCATCACGTACACTGGCTCGCTCTACGGCCTGCGAAATCCCTCGATCTTGATCGCTGCGCTCGAGCAGCTGCTTGCACGCGGCACACTATCGCTCGATCGCATACGGCTGCTCTTGGTCGGACGCATCGGGGAGGACGTCGCTTCCGACATCGCACGTTCGCCGGTACACGTGTGCACCGAAATCATCCCGTACCGTCCACACGCAGAGAGCATCCGCTTGCTGCAATCGAGCGACGTTGCGCTCCTTGTCATTGATCGTTCCACCGATAGCGCAGCAATTGTCCCGGGTAAGGTGTTCGAGTACCTCGGCGCGGGGAAAGCGATTCTGGCACTTGCACCGCACGGCAGCGCAGTCGAAGATCTCTTGACCGAAACTGGTGCTGGCGTTGTTTGCCAAACCGTCGAGGAATGCAGCGCAGTGCTGGCACAGTGGTACCAACGATGGCAACGCAACGAACCAATCGTTACGCCGAATCTCGACGCCATCGCCCGCTACGAACGACGCTCAGCGGCGCGTCAGTTGGCAGCGATTTTTGATGCACTTGCTCGATAGGTGCCGCCTGAAGATGCGATAGGCAACCGAAGGTGTTTGGTCCCCACCGTGCAAGTGTTCGAGCACACCCGCACGATGAGTTCGCAGCTGCGGAAAGAGCATTCATCCCTACGTGTAAATTGCATTCGATGGAACAAGTGCCAGTCATAGCGATCGCATGTGCCCTCCTACTGGCCAGCAGCGCTGCGCTCAGCGGGTGCGGGACGGTGCATCAAACATCCGAGTTTGATTGTATCGTTGCCACCGGCGAGGATGCCATCGCTGCATGCCGATTGGACGATGCACTCTACCTTCTGGCAATCGCACCTGATGGCTCTGAACAGCTCCTTCGTACTCGGATGCGGAGTGATGGCACGTGGACCCCACTCGAACGCAACTTCTTCCCACCGCTTGACTCATTGCAGGGCGGCAAGCCAGCGCTCGCGCGGTTAGAGGATGGAACGCTGCTGGCAGTGTTCCCTGCACATCGAACGCCAACGAATGTAGATCTCATCGAGTGCCGATTTGCCGATGGGAAATGGTCGGCGCCCCGCTGGATGGACGAGCTCAATTCGCCAGCGTGGGATTCTCAGCCAGCACTTTCTCCGGATGGAACGCTCTTGCTCTTTGTTTCTGATCGTCCTGGAGGGCGTGGCGGTAAAGACATCTACATCGCTTCGCAATTGTCCCATGGTTGGTCGCAACCGACGTTAGTCGGTATCTCAACACTAGGCGACGACATCACACCTGCACTGATGCCCGATAGCACGATGCTCTTTGCTCGGCGACGGGATACTACGCACGGCGATTACGAACTCTTCATGGCTCGCCCAGCCGAGCCACTGGTGTGGGCACAGGCGCAGCCACTTCCCCCGCCAATTTCATCCCCTGCCGATGAGTTAGCCCCCGTCGTCTGGGATTCGCTCTTGGTGTTCAGTACCAACCGCACCGGTGGCCATTTCTCCATCGCGCAGACCAGGCTCTGTGGACCGGTCACGTTGCACGTTGTCGTCCATCCATCGCCGAGCATCACGCAGTTGGAAGGCACGCTTACTGTTGCGTCGAGTGCATCAATCCAGACCGTCTCGATTGGCGCAGAAGGGACATGTGCCGTTCATCTCGATGCAGGACGGCAGTATCTGATCCGCTACACGAATCGCTGCAGCAACAGAGCAGTGCAATGGAACATCAGCGCCCCGTGCGATCCGATGCGGGCAGTGGTTATTGACCTCTCTGGCGCTTTCCCCGATGAGCAGCGGGGTTGGGAAACAACGCTCGCAAATGTCTTTCTGCCTGATGACTACCTCCCCGCAACCGACGAGCATCGCACAGCAGCAGCACTGTTAGCGCGGTACAACCTCGCAGGACCGAGAGAGCAATCGGCATCGTTCGACCGTAGTGCGATAGAGGAGCTGCTCAGCGCTGTTGCTACTCGCGCAGCGTGCGCACCTGGCGAACCAATCACAATCGAACTTGCCGCATCACCGCCAGCGATGCCGATCCGCTACAGCGGTGCAACGCTCGACCTTCCAGCACTCGGCGGATCACTCAAAGGAGGCGAGCTTCTTTCGCCGGAACGTGCAGCACTCCTCCGTGCGTACACTGCGCAACAACTCCTGGAGGAAGCTCTCCGCGTGCATCCGATCGCATCGCGGTATCAGGACCGGATTCATTGGCGCCTTGCAGTACTCGATGAAAGTGGCCAGTCCATCCGCATTCGGATTACATTTGGAGACGGCGAAGCTGCCGGCTGGTAACCGCACGCCCACCCTCTCATTCGTGGTTGCGCTAGCGATAAGCTACCCAATCCTTCGATAGTGCGACATCTCGTATTTTTGCAGCCCACAACGGATGGAAATTCCTCATGCAAGCAATCGTCGAAATTGCTGGTAAGCAATACCGCGTCCAACCGAACGAGCGGCATGTCGTTCCTCATCTTGCTGCCGAGCCAGGGCAAACGGTCGAATTCCGTAGCGTCCTTGCACTGCTCGATGGCAACAGCATCCAGCTCGGCACTCCACACGTCGCCGCAACGGTCACTGCAACCGTTCGCGCACACGGCAAGGGGGAAAAAGTGCTCGTGTTCAAGAAAAAGCGCCGGAAAGGCTACAAGAAGTTGCGCGGGCATCGCCAGCAGTACACTGAAATAGAAATCACTGGTATCACACTGGGTCAGTAAACGATGGCACACAAAAAAGGCGGCGGCTCGACAAAGAACGGCCGCGACTCAAATTCCAAACGGCTGGGTGTCAAGCGCTTCGGTGGGCAGTTCGTCCGTGCGGGCAACATCCTGATCCGCCAGCGCGGCACGCGGTGGCATCCGGGCGAGAACGTCGGGCTCGGGCGCGACTACACGCTCTTTGCACTCACCGACGGCATCGTCAAATTCGAACGCTACGGACGCAATCGCCAGAAAGTCTCGGTTTACCCCGTCGAAGCTGCAAACTAAGATGAGCATTTGATGCCTTGAACGCCCGCGTTTCTCCCCAGTAACGCGGGCATTTTTTGTTGAACCTATGCGTGGAGGTTACGCTGTGAAAATTACCGTTGTTGGTGCTGGAAACGTTGGCGCTACCGTTGCGCAACAACTGGCCTACTACGAGCTCGCCCGCGAAGTCGTGCTCGTGGACATCGCCGAGGGCATCCCACAAGGGAAGGGATTGGACCTTCTCGAAGCAATGCCTGTCTTGGGCTCGGATACCTACGTCCACGGCACCAATTCCTACGAGCCGACTGCCAGCTCGGACATCGTCATCATCACCGCCGGTTTGGCGCGAAAACCTGGCATGAGCCGCGATGACCTGCTGGCAGCGAACGCAAAAATCGTCGCATCCTGCGCCCAGCAAGCTGTTGCACATTCGCCGAACGCGATCTTCATCATCGTTTCAAACCCACTCGATGTGATGACGTATCTGACGCTCCGCGTTACCAAGCTCCCGCGGCATCGCGTCATCGGCATGGCCGGCGTGCTCGATACTGCACGCTACCGGGCGTTCATCGCAATGGAGCTTGGCTGTTCGGTCGAAGACATCCAGGCATTGCTCCTGGGCGGGCATGGCGATTCAATGGTGCCGCTGGTGCGATATACGACCGTTGCAGGGATTCCACTTTCGCAGCTGCTTCCCAACGACCGCATCGAGGCAATCGTCCAGCGCACCAAAGATGGCGGCATCGAGATTGTCAACTACCTCAAGACCGGCTCGGCGTACTACGCTCCTGCCGCCTCGACAGTCGAAATGGTCGAAAGTATCGTCAAGAACAAGCGGCGAATTCTCCCCTGCTCGGCGCTCTGCGACGGCGAGTATGGCTTGCGTGATGTTTGCATTGGCGTACCAGTCAAGCTCGGCGCACGCGGCATTGAACAGATCCTCCAAATCGAGCTGACCGACCACGAGCGTGCTCTCCTGGAGCAGTCGGCAGCCGACGTTTCAAAAAACATCGCAAAGCTTGTCGAACTTGGCTATTAGCACACTCTCCAGCGATGCACTGTCGCGATGCTGCCCACCTGCTCGAACGCTACGCTCTGCTGTTAGAACTGGCAGGCGAAAATCCCTTCAAAGCACGTGCGTTCAGCCGTGCTGCAGAACTTCTTGCGCCGTTGGATATGCCATTCGAGCACGCCGTGGCCCATGAGGCAATCCAACAAGCGCCCGGCATTGGCGAAGGCATTCGGGGCGTCTTAGCCGAACTTGCCAAAACGGGCACCATCGGCCACCTGGAAACGCTCGAACGGACGATCCCTGCTGGCGTCGTGCAACTGACCGAACTTCGTGGTATCGGAGCAAAACGAGCTCGCCAGCTCTGGCAAGACTGTGGCATCACGAGTATCGAAGAACTCGAACGTGCATGCCGTGATGGCCGAATCGCACGGTGCAAGGGCTTCACAGCAAAGTCGCAAGCATCGCTCCTCGAAGCAATCGCCTTCTGGCGCTCGACGCGCGGACGTCTCCAACGGCACAAATGCTGGCGCCTGTTCGATGAACTTCGCTCGTTCTTGCTCGATCACGGAGCACAGGAGGTTTATCCCGCCGGTGAGCTTCGGCGCGGCACCGAAGTCGTCAGCTCCTTAGCAATCGTTGCAATCGCGGACTCACCAGGAGTACTCCCCCTTCCCGCAGATTTTGTACCGAGCGGCGCGCGATCGTATCGCTCGCTCGAACGCAACATTGTGGTGGAGATCGTCCTTGCCACCCCAGACGAAGCGGGTACTGCACTGTTTTCGGCAACAGGGAGCCAGGCATTCATCCACGCCGTCGCGGACGGTGCGAGCCTTCCCCAGCTCCCGACAGAAACGGAAGTTTTTGCTCATTTCGGGTTGCCTTACGTTCCGCCGGAACTCCGAGATGATGCGACGCTCCCCGAGCGGCTGCGGCACGGTGAGAGCATCCCGCCGCTGGTGACGATGGAACAACTGCGCGGCATGCTGCACGTCCACACCACCTGGAGCGATGGCAAGCATTCGCTCGAAGAAATGGCACAAGCCGCAGCAGCGCTGGGATTCGAGTACATCGCCATCTGCGACCACAGCCAAAGTGCAGCGTACGCCGGCGGTCTCTCCATCGAACGTGTCGCCGAGCAACGTGCCGCTATCGAGGCGCTCAACCAGCGGGGACTTGGCATTCGCATTCTGCACGGCATCGAAAGCGATATTCTG
This sequence comes from bacterium HR20, assembly GCA_002898675.1. Classification (GTDB taxonomy): domain Bacteria; phylum Bacteroidota; class Ignavibacteria; order Kapaibacteriales; family NICIL-2; genus NICIL-2. The sequence continues at coordinate 1,699 of BEHW01000057.1, read as the reverse complement.
CCGGACGGCTCGCTCGACTATCCCGACGATGTCTTGGCAACGTTCGATCTTGTCGTCGCGTCCGTCCACTCACACTTCGATCTTCCCGAGCATGAGCAGACCGAGCGCATCTGCCGTGCGCTGCGCAATCCGTACACAACAATTCTCGGCCATCCGACTGGACGGTTGCTGCTCCGCCGCGATGGCTATCGGCTCAACATCGAACGCGTGCTCCAGGAAGCAGCACGAACGGGGACAGCGATCGAATTCAACGTCAACCCCTACCGGCTCGATCTCGACTGGCGTTACCACCAGCGCGCATGCGAGCTTGGCGTTCGCATCGCCATTGACCCGGACGCCTACAGCACCGAAGGAATGCTCGAGCTGGCCGATGGCGTCACGGTCGCTCGGCGTGGCAGGCTCGGTGCGCAGCATGTGCTCAACACACTGCCGCTTGCAGAGTTCACCGCCTACGTCCAGGCACAGCGCATGCGAAAACAGGAGCTTGCCCGACCATGAAACGCTGGTGGACAACTGCAGTCGTCCTTGGGATCGTCCTCCTCGATCAAGCGACAAAGCTTGCAGTCAAGGGGTTTTCGCTCTTGGGCATCGAACATCCCGGCATGCGCATCGGGGAATCGTTCCCGCTCATCGGTGAAGCGGTCCGCATTACGTTCGTCGAAAATCCCGGTATGGCGTTCGGCATCGAATTCGGCGCAGCGAAAATTGCACTCAGCCTGTTTTCCATCGTCGCAGCAATCGTACTCGCGGTGCTTCTGCGCCGGATGCACCAGCAGCGCGTCGCTTGGCAGATTCAACTGGCAATCGCACTCATCCTGGCAGGCGCGATCGGCAACTTGATTGACCGCGTCTTCTACGGCGTCCTCTATGGCGAGGCGCCACTGTTCTACGGCCGTGTGGTGGACTTTCTCGACGTGGACATTCCCGACATCCATCTCGGCAGCCTTGTTCTCCAGCGGTGGTGGGTCTTCAACATTGCAGATGCTGCCGTTTCCTGCGGTTTGATCCTCCTTGTGCTCGTTGGGCACCAGATGCCGCCGCTCCGGCAGTTGTTGCTCGGCAATCCTTCCGCACCTGCTTCGCCACAGGCACGTAATGCTGCGTCCCAAGAACATTCTGCGCCCTAATACGGCTGGCGAGCGATCAACGCGCCAATCTCCCATGCAAAATTGTGCCAATACCAAGCCTTCCGCAGAAAAAATTTTCCTCCAACCACCAAACGCAAAAAGTGTTTGCATCGGCGGCAGTGGCGTATTATTTTCGCGCTGGGAGAGAGTACGTGATGCCTCCTTTCGTTGTGGTGGTGAAAGTCTCGGGGAGTGCCCCTCGATGTTGTGGTGACGTCGAGGGGCATTTCTTTTTTGCTGCGAAGTATCTTTGAAACCACGAACATTGACGATACTCCTGCCATGCAGAAGGTGATTGTCGGATTGCTCCTGGTAACGGTAGCAAGCGTTGCGATGCATCTGGAAACGCCCGGTGAGCCACAGCAGAAGCCAATCGCGCTCGTCGGTGGGCGAGTGTATACCGTCTCCAGTGGAATCATCGAGCGCGGCACAGTGCTTTTCGATCGCGGCAAGATTGTCGCCGTCGGCAGCGATGTGCCTATCCCGGCTGATGCAGTTCGCATTGACTGCCAGGGCAAGAACATCTACCCAGGACTGTTTGCACCCCACACAACCATTGGACTCATCGAGAT
>BEHW01000056.1 GCA_002898675.1 bacterium HR20 | reverse complement strand
CGCCTTCGTTGTGACCGTACTTGCGGTAGCCGTAAATGTCAATGACAACATCGTCGCCGAAACGCTGGCGGTATTCGAATGCAAACTGAGCCGCAGCAATGCATGCCTCTGGGTCGTCCCCATTGACGTGCAGGATGGGTACTTGCAAAAACTTTGCAATGCCACTTGCATATGGTGTCGAACGACCGTCCTCGGGGGATGTGGTAAAACCGATTTGGTTGTTGATGATGATGTGTATCGTTCCTCCGGTACGGTAGCCACGAAGCCGCGAAAGGTTCAGCGTCTCTTGCACGACTCCCTGCCCTGCGAAGGCAGCATCACCATGAACAAGAATCGGGAGTACTGTCGAGTACGTTCGATCGCCGAACTCATCGCAGAGAGCACGCGCCATACCCTCGACGACGGGGTTGACCGCCTCGAGATGACTCGGATTTGGTGCAAGAACGACGGAGACGTCCTTCCCATCTGGCGCTCGGTAGATCGCCTGTGAACCAAGGTGATACTTGACGTCACCACTCCCAAGGACGGTTTCCCCATCGAAGATTCCTTCGAATTCGTTGAAAATTTTCTCAGGCTTTTTCCCCATGATGTTCACCAACACGTTGAGCCGCCCGCGGTGCGCCATGCCGAGCACTGCACCTTTCAGTCCGGCGCGGGAGGCACAGCCAAGCACGTAGTCGAGCGTCGGAATAAACGCTTCGCTCCCCTCAATCGAAAAACGCTTCGCTCCGATGAACTTGGTGTTGATGAACGATTCGAGCATCTCCGCTTCCATCAATTTGCGGTAGATGCGTTTGCGCTCTTCTGGGGTAAAGGTTCGCTCAAAGCGGGTGGACTCGACGTACTCCTGAATCCAGAATTTCTGCTCTGGCGATTGAATGTGCATGTACTCGATTCCGATGTGCCCGCAGTACGTTTTCCGGAGCATTCGGAGAATCTCCCGGAGTGGCGCTCGCTTGACGTCGCCGAGGCCGCCCGTATCGAATTCACGATCGAGATCCCACACTGTCAGCCCGTAGTACGACAGCTGCAGTTCTGGGTAGTGGAAGGCTTCGTAGCCGAGCGGGTTGATGTCAGCGCTGATGTGTCCACGAACCCGATAGGCATTGATGAGTTTGTTGACGAGCGTTTCTTTTTCCAGCTGCTCTTCTTTTTCCTGTGGGCCGAATGGATTGAGCCGGTTGTCCGAGGTCCAGCGATACGGCTCCAGTGGAATCTTGAGCGCAGCAAAGATTTGGTCGTAGAAATTTCCTTCGCCCTTGAGGAGGTGTTCGAGATACTGCAAAAACTCCCCGGACTCGGCTCCTTGGATGATGCGATGGTCATAGGTGCTCGTTACAGTCATAACCTTGCTGACTGCAAGCGTAACGAGCACTTCCGGCATGACAGCAGAAAACTCAGCTGGGTAATCAATCGAGCCAGTTGCGATGATAAGCCCCTGCCCCTCCATCAGACGTGGCATGGACATCACCGTGCCAATCATCCCAGGATTGGTTAGCGTCACCGTGGCCCCGGTGAGGTCCTCGACGGAGAGCTTGCCACGGCGCGCTTTTTCGATGAGTTCGTTGTATTGCTCGACAAACTCAGCGAACGTCAGTGTCTCCGCTGCTTTGATCGAAGGAACAACGAGCACTCGCGTGCCATCGCTTCGGACGGTATCTACTGCCAGTCCGAGATTGATTGATGGACGGCGGATGCGGTAGTATTTCCCATCGTCGCCAAGGAGGCAGCTGTCGTTGAGCTGTGGATACTTCCGCAAGGCGCGGACGATTGCCCACGCAATGATGTGCGTATAGCTGAGCTTTTGCTTGCCGCGGTAGGTGAGAAAGTCGTTGATCAGCAAGCGGTTTTCCTCGAGCACCTTGATAGGAATGTCCCGAACCGAGGTCGCAGTAGGAACAGCAAGGCTCCGTGTCATGTTCTCTGCGATTCGCTCTCGGATTCCAGACAATGGCTCTGCTTGCTCCCCTGACCCAAGCCGGCCTTTGATCTCCGTCACCGGCAACGCTTGGGGTGCTCTCGTTGGAGCTGCTTCTGCTGCACGTCCACTGGTGACGGGGGGCACTGCTGGCGTTGCAACGATCCGCTGCTTGCCGTTTGATTGTTGGGGAGCATCTACCGCATTGGTGCGGAAGTATTCCTGCCACTCGGGGCTGACGGAATTGGGGTCGCGGAGGTACTGGTAGTAAAGCTCCTCGACGTACACGTCATTGGGGGAAAACATACCATCCATTGCTGGTGATTCCGTCGGCGAAATTACTGCCATCTGAAGCTGCTCTTCTCGCGTGTAACGCACGCCTGGTAAAACTGAGCAACTTCTATGCCGGTGCTAAAGACGCGAAGGTGCAGCAGATCGTTTGAACGTTTGAGTGCTACTCCGACACCGGGATACCGAAGTATCTCTGCACAGGGAGGCTTGCATTTTTGCGCACCAGAGCTTGCACCATTCCGCACGATGCGGGCTTGAGCTACTACCCGTATTGCACGAAGAAATGCAGACAGCACACACCCCTGCAACCGTCAGCCGATTTCTCGCAGCAGTAATAACCCTGGCCGTTATCGCTGCAAGTATCCTCGCATTCGGGATATGGCTTGCCTTTCGCGCGCCTGCACCAGGAGAAACGCTCATGACCAATGCAGTCGGCGATACCGTCACGATCTGGCGGAACGAGTTCGGTATTCCCCACATTATCGCCCGCAGCGACGATGATGCCTTCTGCGCACTCGGATATTCCCACGCAGCAGATCGCCTTTGGCAGATGGACCTCTACCGCCGTATTGCACGCGGACAATTGGCAGAAATCTTCGGCGAAGATTTTGTCGGAACCGATGCATTCTTCCGTACGCTTTCGCTTGGGCGAATTGCCGATGAGGTACTGCTCTCAACGCTTTCTGCCGAATCGAAACGCGTGCTCGCTGCATATACGCAAGGGGTGAACCTTTTCATCGAGAGCCACCGGAAGGACTTGCCTTTCGAATTCGGCGCTCTCAGCTATCAGCCCACCCCATGGCGCGAGAGCGATTGCTTAGCAATTGGGCGGCTGATGGCATTCGACATGAGCATGAGTTTCTGGAGCGATCTTGCGCTCGGGGAAATTGCCGATCGGTATGGGGTGGCCCGTGCCTTGGCACTCATCCCGGGCTATCCCAGCACTGCTCCTACAGTAGTCCCAAATTCCCGGAACACACAGGCCACGCTTGGGGCTGACAGCTCGCTCGGTCAGCTGTTCGAACGTGCATGTCAGCAGTATGCGCACGCACGCACGCAGGTTGGATTCGACGCGCTCGGCAGCGGGAGCAATTGTTGGGCCATCCGAACCGTCAGCGATGGCAAACCTGACGCCGTACTGGCAAACGATCCGCACCTCGTGCTTGGCTTGCCATCGCGATGGTATCAGGTTCATCTCACTTCGCCAAGCTATAACGTCATCGGGGCAACGCTGCCGGGAATTCCTGTGCTGCTCATCGGTCGGTCGCACGCGCATGCCTGGGGTGTGACCAACGTCATGCTGGACGATTGCGATTATTTCCTCGAGCGTGCTGATTCTCCCAACAGCAACACCGTCCTTATCGGAGGCCGGCCAACGAAGCTGTGCATCCGACACGATACAATTGCCATCCGCGGTGGGAAAGTGCGCATCATTGCGGTTCGGATGGTCGGCAAGCGACCGATTATTTCGGATGCGCATCCCGCTTCGCTCGGCGACTCCCTGATCAGCTTCCCTCGGCTCCGTAGTGCCCCGTCACTGCCGGAGCGTTACATGCTCTCCCTGGCATGGACAGGCTATGAGCCGAGCGATGAAATCCGCGCAATGCTCGGCGTCATGCGTGCCAAATCGTGGGCTGATTTCCGCGCCGCTCTCCGTTGGTGGGGTGCACCTGCGCTCAACATTACGTATGCTGATGCAGCAGGGAACGTCGGTATTCAGCCTGCAGGATTCGTTCCCCGGCGAGGAGCTGGCAATCCCAATCTTCCCCTTCCGGGATGGGATACTGCCTATAGCTGGCGCGGCATTCTCCGTGGAGTGCTACCAGCAGTCTATAATCCAGCGACCGGCTTTGTGCTCAGCGCAAACAACAAGACTGCCGATTCGAGCAGCATATTTCTCTCCAACCTCTGGGAGCCAAGCTCGCGTGCCGAGCGGATTTTCCAGCTTCTTTCCATGCAGCGCACCTACACCGAACGCGATGCCCAGCGCGACCAGCTTGACTTGAAATCGCCGTATGCTGAGCAATTACTCCGCCTGGTGCTGCCAATACTGGAGCGAAGCTCGCTCGATAGCCTTGGGCGGCGTGCGCTCGAGCTCCTCCGTACCTGGGATGGGTACATGCTCCCCTCCTCACCTGCCAGCGCCTTCTACAGCATTTTCCTTGAACGGTTGATGAACGTCGCATTTCGGGTGCACCTCCGGCAAGACGAGTATCTACGCTACGCGTTCATCGCCTCACTGCCCCTGCGACGGCTTCCGGAGATTCTGGCACGTCCTACCGAGTGGTTCGATCGTGATTCTGCAACAGCGGTACGACTGCGTGACAAGGCAATCGCACAGGCATTCCATGAAGCGATCGAACATGGACGCACTCGCATTGACCCCGAGCTGCAGAAATGGCGATGGGGGCAGGTACACCAGCTTGTCTTGGCTCATCCGATGGCAAGCGTTGCCGCGTATCGCCCGCTTTTGGAGCGACGTTTGAACTCAATCGGTGGAGATGCAACAACGGTGGCCAACGGCTTATGGCGCATCCCCAAGCCGTTCGATCTTTCGGTTGGCGCATCACTTCGCTTTGTTGCACGGTTGCGGGATACGGTTGTGTACACCATCCTTCCAGGTGGGGTCTCAGGAAACCCGCTCAGTAGCAACTTTGCCGATCAGCTCACACTCTGGGCAAATGGCGGGCTGCTCGCAGTGCCAATTGCCCCGGTGCCACCGCCGTCATGGACAAAAGCAACGGTGCTCCTTCCGCAGCAATAGAAGCCCACCGCTATGCTGGGATTTTGCCGTACATCGGCACGATACATCCTGTCACCCCACGTCCTGCATCACTGCAGAGAAACGCGATCATTCTGGCGACATCGGTAGGATCAACCCATCCCTGCTCTTCCCCGTTGCGCGCCCATTGGAGATTCGCCTCTGTCCGCAGGATGCTCGGCACAATAACGTTTGCACGCATACCGCTTGCGCGTCCTTCTTCTGCTGCTGCAAGGACAAGGTGCACGACCGCTGCTTTCGCTGCGCCGTAGAGCGCTTTGTTGGTTTCGGTATGGAGCACTGTTTTTGCACCAATTGCAACGAATGCACCCGCAGTCCGCTTCAAGATAGGCAGCGTTGCTCGCAGGATAAGGTACGTGCTGTGCGCGTTGAGTTCCCACATGAAGTGGAAATCCTCTTCGGCTGTTTCCTCGATTGGCTTCCCGGCACGGATACCACCAACAAGATGGACGACTGCATCGAGCGTTGGTGGGAGTTCAGTGGCAAGTTGCGCTACCTGGTCAGTGCGGGTGACATCGCATAGAATCGTCCGGCAGTGGGGTAGCGACCCAAGCCAATGCTGCTCTTCGTCGGTGAGTGCTGTTGCGATCACCTCCCAGCCACGGTTGAGGAACAATTGCGTTACGTGCTGGCCAAGCCCACCAGCAGCACCAGTGATGAGAACCTGCTGTGCCATCAGTACACCAACACAAGGTGTGAAACAATACCGCCATCGCTGTTTTCGAACCGGACGAGGTAGGTTCCGCGTTGCTCGATGGGCAGGCGGACTCTCTCGGCGCCAAGTGGCACTGTGACTATGGCGCGAGTTCGCAGTTGGAGATCGAACACCGCACACCGCATCCCAACCCAACGCTGAGGAATCGGTAGATATGGCTGCTCCAGCGGGAGTGCGATGCCCGACTGTGTAAGTGGAGCGCTCTCCTGCATCCTGCTATCGGCAATTGCGTTGATGCTCTCACGTTGCCAGCCACAGGGCAAGAGTGTATCGCTCGTGCGGACGTAGAATGCATCAGTTACGGGATGGCGACGTGTGCGTTGTCCGTCGCTGAGCATAAACCAGAGCCGAAGCGAATCGTTTCCCTGACGAGGGATGCGTACAAAGTGCAAATTCCCTGCTGATCCAAGCTGTATCTGCTCGGTACGACCGGTGCTCTCGATCGTAAGCTCGGCTGAGGTAATCGGAGTAAGGCTCGTGGCGGCGATGCCAACGAGAACACTGTCCGCTTGCGGGATGATGATTGGCGGTGAGCAGACAATGCCCCACTGGAGCGCAGAACGGTAAACGTTTGGGACACCGAAACCAATTGCAGTATTCGGCTCGCTTGCGCTCGATGCCTGCGATTGGAGAAGCTCGTGCACTTGCGCCGGCGTCAGTGTCGGGTGAGCTTGAAGCAGCGCAGCAACGCAGCTTGTGATAATCGGAGTTGCCAGCGATGTTCCACTGCCCACGCCAAAACCAAGCGGCGAAGCATTGGTTGTCGTGCGGACGTTCACTCCAAGTGCCGCCACATCGGGCTTGAGCCGTCCATCAGCGGTTGGACCGCGCGAGGTAAAGCGCGGAATTTCGAGTTGCGCGTTCGCTACAGCACCGACGGTAATTGCGCTGGGCGCATCTGCCGGCGCGAAGATCGTTTGCGGAGCATCGCCGCTATTGCCGGCGGCGACGACGCAAATCATTCCTCGGCGCACTGCTTCCTCCACTGCAACGCTTGCGATCGTGGTCCGTCCGTCGAAGTCGCTCGGGGTATACTGCGCCTCCGTCGAATCGAATACGCCATAGCCAAGCGAGATGTTGACCACATCAGCGCCGCGAGCCTCCATCCACTCGAGAGCAGCGGCGAGCGCATCCTCCTCGATGTGCCGTTCAGATGCAATGTTCTCGGTCTTGGCAAGGAGAAACGAGGCGCACGGTGCGCCACCGATGAGTGAATCGGGATACCATCCTGCAACGACAGAGAACACTGCTGTGCCGTGATTGTCTTGGTTGGCAGGATCGCCCTCTTCGTTGGCGGTGTTGGTGTCCAGCTGGATAAAATCACGCTCTGCAACGATGTGCCGACTGCGCAGTGCTTCATGTACCCGCCATCGAAAGCCAGTATCAATCAACCCAACAAGCACGCCGTCCCCTGCAATGCCAAGTGCATGGAGCGATGGCAAGCCTACCATCGCAAGTTGCTCGAGTGATTCGCCGTAGCGGTATGGTCCCGGCTGCTCTTGCGCTAGCCACCACGTGCTGTGCTCTTGGGGACGTAGCAGTGCCGATGTTGGCTCTACAGCTCGGATGTACGGTTTCTGTCGGAGCCGGTCTGCAGTCGCCCCATCGCACTCGATAACTGCATAGTTGCGCCAGCGGAGCCGGAGCAAAATCCTTCCCCCACTTCGGGCAACATCTTCCAGATACGGCTCGTACAGTGGCGCATCCTCGATCGTCACGAGAGAGTCCGGAGGAAGAACTTTTTTCCGACGTTCTATTGCTCGAGTATCGAGTTCTCGCTCTGCAGCGCGATAGAGTGCACTTCCTGGCAGAAAGACACCCGGTCCTTTATCTCGGAAAACCACTCGATACGTGCCGAGCTGCTGCGATGCTGCTTCGATGCCAACCAGTGCAATGAGCACAACGGACAGCAACCACACCGGTGCTTGTGCATGGTGCTGTAACCTACGACGTGCTGTGCTGAGAAGGATGCTAAGTGAAGGCACGCCCACTGCCGCGATGTTGTTCGACACTACGTGGCAAAACTACTCCGAGGGTAGTGTAGTTTCGCCAGCGGACTTTTCTGCTTGTCACCGCAATCCTTGCATACGCGTGATGGTAGGCTACTTCGTGTCTGAGCCGTATGGCGTCATTGACGCCGTTGGTGCTGATACCAGCGATTTGCTCCAGCGCTTGAGCAGTAACGACGTTAGCGCAGTACCGCCTGGGAGCGGCCTGCGGAGTGTGCTTCTGACCGAGAAGGGACGCATTGTGGACGTGCTGACGCTGCTCCACCGCCAGGATCGGTGGCAAATCGTCACCTCCCCAGGATGTCTGGAGAACGTTTACCGTTGGATTCGGCGATTTATCATCATGGATGATGTCCGTCTGGTGCTTCGTGATGAGCTTGGCGCCAGTATCGAACTTTGGTCTGCCGAGCAGACGAACATTGCGGAGCTCTTCCCTTCTCTTGCCGAACGTGAAGGAAGCTGGGTAGATGCCGAGATCGGCGGTGTGCAAGTAACAGCTCTTCGCCTGTGGAACTCAGCAGCATGCCCCACAACACGAGGGCAGATGGTTCTGCTGCTATGCCCTGCCACACATCGCGATGCACTGATAAGGTGGCTTGGCGCGCATAGGGTGCAGCAGCTATTGCCAGATGAGCGCAATCGGCTGCGCATCGAGTTTCGTATCGGCCAATACCCGAACGAGTACAGCGAACAGTACACACCACTCGAAGCTGGACTTGCGCACATCGTCGCTCTCGGGAAAGGCTGCTTCATTGGGCAGGAAGTGCTCGAGCGGCTCGCAGTGCAACAGAAACTCCGATGGCGCTTACACGCGATCGAGGCACCCAGTGGAGCACTCCGGGAGGGAGAAACCTTGCGAACTGCGACGCCCGAATCAACTACCTCGCAGAGCGACATAGCAGGCGTTGTCACCTCTGTTGCAGCCAACGCAAGAGCAAGCGCACTTGCGTACATTCGCCGCGATGCAGGCAGCCAGCTCCAGAGTGAGCATGGAGTCGCAATCCGCATTCTCGAACCAATCGGTACCACCGTTTCGTGATGAGCGCAATGCCGACAACAGAAGATATGCCAGAAGTCCCACGCCCACGCAAGGCGTACGACAACGCAGAGTTCCTCCATTCTCCTGCAGCTCGATCGCTTCGGATCTTGGCTGAGTACCTCCACCCTGCGACACAGTTTCGACTGGAAGACGTCCAGCACACGATCATCTTCTTTGGGTCTGCGCGCATACGCTCACCGCAACAGTTCCAGTATGAAGTCGAAGCACTCCAACTGCACATCGAGCGCAGCATCGGCGCAGAACAACAGCGCGCAAAGGAACGGCTCACTCGGCTTCTCCAGCAGGCTGAGCTTTGCCAATACTACGACGATGCCGTCGAGCTTGCGCGACTAATCACGGCGTGGTCGCTCGAGCTCCCGCCGCAGAAACGTTTCTACATTTGCACTGGTGGTGGCCCGGGAATTATGGAGGCGGGCAACAAGGGCGCGTACCTTGCCGGTGGCAAGTCCATCGGACTCAACATCAGCATTCCGTATGAGCAAGTGCCGAATCCATACATCACCCCAGAGCTCAACTTCGAGTTCCACTACTTTTTCATGCGGAAGTTCTGGTTCGCCTATCTTGCCAAGGCAATGGTCATCTTTCCCGGTGGTTTCGGCACACTCGATGAGCTGATGGAAATTCTCACGCTTGTTCAGACGGGAAAAATTCGGAAACGTATGCCGATTTGCATCTATGGCGAGGAATTCTGGCGGCGGGTGCTCAACTTCGAGTACATGGCTGAAGTTGGGGTAATCACGCCGGAAGATTTGCAGCTTTTTCATTTTGTCAACTCCCCGCAGGAGGCGTTCGAGCATCTTCGGTCAGAACTGAGCACTATTCACAACTTGAACGACTAGTACCACATGCCGCCTCTTGTCCAATACAGCCAGGTCAGCAGCGAACTTGATGCACTCATCCGGCTGCTCGACGACAACGACCCACATGTTACAACGTCGGTGCAGCGCCGATTGGTCTGGTATGGCTGGCGAGCAGTGCCGCTGCTTCGTGCTGCTATTGCAGCAAGTCCGCCGGATGCCCCAGGTGCATTGAATGCACAAGCCTGCATCCGAGCAATTCGGACCAACGCGCTCGCGACACTGCTCGACCGCATCCTCGATGCCTGCGCTGAGGGCACGGACGTTCCGCTGGAAGAATCGCTTTCGTTGCTATCTGTATTCGGGTATCCAGAGAGCGATCCCGATGCGATTGGTCACCATCTCGATACGCTCTGGCTTGACGTGGAACGTGCAATCCGAGCCATGCCGACCCAGTCGGAGGTCAGCAAGCTTCTTGCGCTCAACACGGTCCTGTTCGACCGCGCACAGTTCCGCGGGGCGGGTAACGATTACCACACACCGCAACGGATTTACCTCGCACCAGTACTCCAACACTGCCAAGGCATTCCGATTACGCTTTCGTGCATCTACATGCTCGTTGCTGCGCGTGCGGGCATCGAGCTTTGGGGAATTGGCATGCCGCTTCACTTTCTCGTGTATTCCCCAGCGCTCGACGTGTACATTGATCCTTTCAACGCTGGAACCTTCATCTCGCGCGAGGAATGTCGGCAATTCATCGAGCAAGCAGGTTTTAGCTTTAGCGCGTCCATGCTCGCGCAGCGCTCGAATGTGGAGATTCTCCAGCGAGTGATTCGGAATGCGATCTACGCACATACGAAGTCTCAGCAGCAGTGGGAAGCAGAAACGCTCCAAGAGACGCTCGAAACAATCGAACGACTGACCAAGCAACCATGAGAGCGCGGCAAAGCGTTGCTCGCTGCACTGCTGCAGCTGGAACGTTACCCTCCGCAATAAACGTTACCCTCCGCAATATCGTTTCTCTGCCATCGTTGATGGCGTAGGCTTGTACCAAGCCCAACGTGTGCGGTGTTATTGCACAGCGGCGTTATTGCTGGTCCGTTGTTGTGCCTCACTCTGGTCTGTACCCGATGCACGCTTGCAATTCTGAGATGTTGTCCATGACGATACGAAGAAGCTCCCACGTCCGTCGTGCTGGGGCGTTTTCCAGACTGGCGGCTTTTGTTCTCTGGGCGGTTGTCGTTGCTCCTTCTGCCCAGGGGCAATTTACATCTGTGCAGTTTGGCAAGAACAAGGTGCAGTACCAATCCTTCGAGTGGCGATACATTACGTCTCCGCACTTCGACATTTACTTCCACGATTCGCTCGATTACATCGCAAAGTTTTGTGCATACAAAGCCGAAGATGCCCTTGGTGAATTGATACGTTCGTTCGGCTTCCGACCGAACAAACGCTTGACAATTGTGCTGTATGGATCGCACAACCAGTTCCAACAAACGAACATCATCGGGCAACTGCTTCCCGAGGGCGTCGGCGGTGTCACCGAGCTGTTCAAGAACCGGATGGTCTTGCCCTTCGAAGGGGATTGGGAGAAGTTTCGCCACGTGATCCATCACGAGCTGGTCCACGCTTACCTCAACGAGATGTTCTACGCTGGTAGCATCCAAGTGGCGCTCTACTCTCGTTCGACGATTCCAATTTGGATGAACGAAGGCCTTGCTGAGTATGAAAGTCTCCACGGACTCGACGTCCAAACAGATATGTTCATGCGGGATTTAGCGACTAGCGAGGCGCTTCGTCCACTCGGTCAGCTCGATGGCTACCTTGCCTATCGCGCAGGACAAGCATTCTACGCCTACATCGAGCGTCAGTACGGAAAGGGCAAAGTCGCTGAGCTCATCCACAAGCTACGGGGTGCGCAATCAGTTTCTGCGGCTTTCGAAGCAACATTTGGGAAAGACCTGGAGGAATTCTCTGACGAATGGCAGCAAGCGATGCGGAAAATGTACTGGCCCGACCTCGATCTCTTCACGCGCGTGGACGATTTTGCCCAGCGGCTGACCAATCACGGAAAAGATGGCAACTACTACTACTCCTCCCCAGCATTGAGTCCTGATGGCAAGCAGGTTGCATTCATTTCCGATCGTGATGGCGACTTTGGCATTTACGTCATGGACCTAACCAAACGGACAATGCGGCAGCTTGTAAGCTCTGGCCGCACGCTCGATTTTGAGGAGCTCAACATTCTGACGCCAGGAATTTCGTGGGATCCAAGCGGCAGAAAGCTCGCAATTACTGCGAAAGCGGGTGGTCAGGACGCTCTGTTTATCGTGGACGTTCAGACCGGAGATTACGACAAGTACACCTTCGGTTTGCCGACGATGACAAGCGCGACGTGGTCACCCCAAGGGCGCTACATTGCCGTGACCGCGGTGCGCGCGGAGCAGCCCGACCTCTACCTGTTCGATACCGAGACGAAATCGCTTGTGCAGCTGACCAACGACCTCTATGCTGAACAACATCCAGCATGGTCGCCCGATGGACTACAACTTTACTTCGTATCTGATCGCGGCGATGATCTCGACCCTAAGCATGCCACTAAGGCGACAGTTGCGCTTTGGAAACAGCCACTCGGCCGCAGCGACATCTACCGCATAGACATCACCACTGGCAGCATTGAACGCATCACTCGCGATCCTGAACACCAAAAGATTTCGCTGGCGGTATCGAGCAATGGCCAGAAACTCCTCTACATCGCCGACAACAACGGGATCAACAATCTCTACGAACTTGAGCTCCGCACAGGTCGCACCGTACCGAAGACAAACTCTCTGCAGGCACTCATGCAGATGAGTCTGTCACGGGATGATTCGAAGTTGATTATCTCGGTACAGAACAACGTTGGCTACGACCTCTTTCTCATTCGAAATCCATTCGAGCTTGACCTTCGGCGGGACACCCTTCCCCTTACAAAGCTCAAACAGATAGAGCGTCAGCAACGAAATACGATTGCGGAGCTATTGCATTCGAGTGATTCGCTCAAGACCTCGCCAGCGATTGCCTTCCGTGGCTACGGCCGTTTCGCTATCGAGATGCCGGCTCCGAAAGTGAACGCAAGCGATAGCGATGTCGCTGGTTATCCGCTCGATCGCGAAACGCAGCAGCGTGGGTATGACTTTACTCCAAAGCCGTACAAAGTCACCATCACCAGCGACCTCATCATGACCACTGGTGGGTTCAACACACTATGGGGTACTGCGCAAGGCGTTCTCCAAATGCTCTTTAGCGACCTGATGGGAGACCATCAGATTTACGCTGCCGTCAATCTCTGGCAAGATCTCCGCAATAGCTACATCTACGCGCAGTACGCTTACCTGCCAGGCATCGTGGACTACATAGCCACCGTTCAGCAATTCTCTGTTATTTGGGTGTTGCCATACGGTTCAAGCTACGCGTACAATCTGCTCCGTACGTTCAGCGCTGGCGTTGAAGCATCATATGCGTGGAGTACGTTCGAGCGTGTCGAGCTTGGCCTCCGATGGCTTGGGATTACACGTGAAAATCTCGACATACCCTCGCTCGATCCTGGCTACTCGGCAAACTACGTAGTGCCGAGCATCCGCTACGTGCTCGACAATACTGACTTTGGCTTCTTGGCACCGTACCGAGGAACACGGATGTTCGTCAGTGGTGAGTTTTCCCCCTTGACCAAGTCGTTCTCCACGTTCAAGACTGATATTCGGCATTACATCCCCGTCTACCGGTACCTCTACACACTTGCACTGCGTGTAGCAGGTGGAGTAAGCATCGGGGGAGCGCCGCGGCGATTTTTCCTGGGAGGTCTTGATAATT
>BEHW01000055.1 GCA_002898675.1 bacterium HR20 | reverse complement strand
GCTTTGTCGCAGTGCAAAGCCGGCGTTTTATTTCTCGAGCAGGATGGTGACCGGTCCCCAGTTGATGCTTTCGACCTCCATCATCGCTCCGAAGATACCTGTTGCGACTGGAAGGCTGTGCTCGCTTCGGAGAAGTGCTATGACGCGTTCGTAGAGCGGCTCGGCGAGTTCCGGAGAAGCAGCCTCCGAAAAACTCGGACGAAAGCCATGGGCTGTATCACCATAGAGCGTAAACTGGGAGACGACAAGGATTGCGCCGCCGACTTCACGAACAGAGCGATTGAAGCGACCGTCGCCATCGGGGAAAATGCGCAGTCCTGCAATCTTTCGCGCTATCCACTGCACTGTTTCTTCCGAATCGTTTCGGTGAATACCGAGGTACACAAGAAGCCCACACTCGATGGAGCTTACAGTGGCACCATCAACACGCACGGATGCTCGATGCACACGTTGGACGACAGCGCGCATGGTTCTATGGAGGTGTGGGGACGTGAGTCTGAAGAATTGCGCTTCGGAGGCGAAGCACTAACGAAATGAGCGCCAGTGGTACTTGTGCATTCGCCTCAATCGCTGCGATAGCACTGTCAGTGGCTGCGATTGCAGCGCGCAGGTTTGCCCCTCGATAGTGCACGACAAACCGCTCGAGCGCAGTGTATGCCTGACCCTGTTGGAAGATAAGGTGCGGGTGTGCCTGGCTACCGAACGTGCGGAGGCGATATGCATCATGAAGCCACGCAAGAAGAGTACGGAGCATGAGCACGACGTTCGGCCGGTCAAGTGTTGCTGCGATGTGTTCAACCAGCGCGACGAGCTCGGTGCGGTAGCGTCCCTGCTTGAGTGCAGCGCGCAGGAAATCGAGCGGAAGCTGAGCAATCGCATCGTCATTATCGCCTGAAGCAGCAAGTTCAAGTGCACGCGCATAGCTCCCTTGCGCCAGCACCGCAATAATGCGGGCGCGGTCAGCTGCGATACCGTTGCGCTCGACCAGCGCAGCAGCAATTTCTTCCTCGCTCAACAGCCCGCAGTGAATCTGTTGGCAACGCGAGAGAATCGTCGGCGGTAACTGCTCCCGACGGGAGGTCGTCAGCACAAGGGTTGTTCGTACGTGTGGCTCCTCGAGCGTTTTGAGAAATGCGTTCGCTGCTTCGATTGTCATTGCGTCTGCCTCGCTGACAATGACAACGCGCCATCCGTGCTCGAGTGGTGCAGCAAGCTGAAGCGTTCGCCGTACATCCCGGACTGCAGCGATGCGGATTTGCGTGGCGTTCGGTATGGAGATGTCGTGATACGGGTTGCGTGCTTTGAGCGCGAGCTGTTCTTGGATGAGTGCAATCTGATCGTCGCTCAAGCGGAGCAGGGGAGCGTCGTCGTCGTTTGGTGCCTTGACCGCCGGCAGGGAAAAGACAAGCTGAACGTGTGGATGCTGCAGGTGGCTCATTTGCAAGCAGCTACGGCAACGGTCGCATGCCTCAATGCTCGTTGGGGTCTCAATCGGCTCCATGCAGTTGAGCACGCGGGCGAATTCGATCGCCAGAGCATCTTTCCCAACACCGGACGGCCCCCAGATGCAGTAGGCGTGCGCAACCTTGCGTCGCTTGATGGCAGCGATCAGCAGATCCTTTGCATGCTCTTGCCCAATGATGCGAGGCCACTTCATCTGTGCTGTTGTGCAGGATGCATTTCACCATTGGTCGTGGCAAGTACCTCGAGTTGCTGCAAGCGCCAGAGCGTTGCGTAGTAGCCATTGCGCGCTAAGAGCTCGTGATGTGTGCCGTGCTCGACAATACGGCCGTGGTGGAGCACGACGATGGAATCTGCATTCCGGACGGTTGCCAAGCGATGGGCAATTGCAATGATCGTCGTATTGCGACGCGCTTGCTCGACGATGTCCATCAGCACGTGCTCGGTGTGGGAATCCACGTGGGCGGTTGCTTCGTCGAGAATCAACAGCTCAGGCTCCCCGGCGATTGCACGAAGAAGAGCCAGGATTTGGCGCTCACCACTTGAGAGCGATGTACCGCGCTCGTGGAGCTGCTCAAGCGATGATAGGCGCTGTGCCAGCTCAGGATGTGTCTTTCGGAGTTGTCCCCAGAGTAGCTCGATGGTGGTAGGCAGGTCCCTTCCGAGCGTGATGTTCTCGCTGGCAGTGCGAGAGAAAAGAAATGCATCTTGGAGAACGATCGCGCAGCGCTGGCGGTGTCCCGTGGTGTCAATCTGTTCAAGTGGTATGCCATCGAGCAGAATGCTTCCGCGCTGGGGTGAATAGAACTTGAGCAGAAGATTGGCTATTGTGCTTTTCCCAGAACCTGTCGCACCAACGATCCCGACGAGCGTTCCGACCGGAATTGTCAGACAGATGTCCTGGAGGACCGGTGTCGAACCGTCGTAGCTGAAGTGAACGTTCCGAAATTCGATGCTCTTCTCCAGTGGCCGTGCAGGGAGTTGGGCGCTCCGTGGGTGAGCAGCTTCATCGGTTGGCTGATCAAGCAGGGCAAAGATTCGCTCTGATGCAGTGGTTGCTGTTTGGAGAACGTTGTACTTTTCCGTCAGGTCGCGGACAGGACGGAAGAACATCTCTCCGTACATCAGGAACGAGACGATCGTCCCGACGGTGATACTGCCGCCGATACTTCGTCCAAACGCAGCGTAGAGAACCAGACACAAGGCGAGCACCGAGAGAAATTCGACGACGGGGAAAAACGATGCGTAGTACGTGACCGTTTTCAGTTGGAGCCGTGTATGCTCGCGGTTGATTTGATCAAAGCGCTCCGCTTGTGGTCGGTGATAGGAGAACAACTGGATCGTCGTGATGCCTTGGATGTACTCGTTGAGGAATGCATTCATTCGCGCGACTTGAACACGGATAGCCGAATAGACCTTCCGCACTTTGATGCGGAAGATCGTTGCTGCAACGAGCAGCAAGGGGATGACGACCAATGCATAGAGCGTCAGCTCAACGTCAGTAGCGAGCATGAATAGGAGTATCCACACAAGGACGAGTACATCGGAGATGATCATTACAACGCCGGAGGAGAACAGCTCGCTGAGCGCTTCGACGTCGTTCGTTGCTCTGGTGACAAGCCTGCCGACAGGCGTTGTGTCGAGCGTGCGAAACGGCAGATGGAGGATGTGATGGAAGACATCACGGCGGATCCTGGCAAGCGCGTGTTGGCCAATCCACTGGAGCAGGTACGTTTGCCCAACTTGGAGTGCGCCGTGTGCGATAAGGACGGCTGCAATGATCCCGCCATAGGTGAGCAGTGAAGTGCTGCTGCTGGGGGCAAGAGCAGCATCAATGGCATGGCGAAACAGCCACGGGCGAAATGGTCCGAGCGCAGAAACCACGAGCGTTATCCCAACTGCGCCTGCTAAGTGCCATCGGTAGGGCCGCACGTATGCGAGCAATCGGAGGAGAATGCGCCAGTCACTCGCTGTCGGCTTGGAAGTGTTCACAGCAGGTGCCATCCACAGTAGGACTGCGCTTGCAGTACGAGAGGTTGGGTGACCCCGGCAGGGATCGAACCTGCGGCCCTCTGATTAAAAGTCAGATGCTCTACCACTGAGCTACGGGGTCAGAGAACAATGGCTGCAAAAATACGTTCGCTCTGCTACAGTCGGTTCGAATAGTTACCGGGTGCTATGTGCGTTGCTTGTGCCGACGCAAGAAAGTCGAGTGCTGTTTGCGCGATACCGTCAGCATCGAGAGCGAGGAGACGGTAGAGTTCCTCTTGCGTTCCGTGTTCGACGAAATGATCACCAATGCCATGGATTTTGAGCCGGACGCTATAGATCTGCCGCTGAGCGAAGAGCTCAGCGACAGCAGAGCCAAACCCACCGGCTATTTGCCCATCTTCGATGGTCATGACATGCTGTGTTGCTTGAGCGATGCTGCAGAGCAGCTCTTCGTCGAGCGGCTTGACAAAGCGCGCATTGACCACCGCAGCGTTGATGCCATAGTGCTTGTGCAGCAGCTCAGCTGCTTGGAGCGCTCGGTAGACAACTGGGCCAACCGCGACGAGTGCAATGTGCGTGCCTTCGCGCAGCAGTTCGCCTTTCCCAAGCGGGAGGATCTGCATTGGGCGCAGTGGCACACCGACAGCGTTCCCGCGTGGATACCGAAGAGAGACCGGACCGCTCGTATAGGCGTAAATCGCCGAATAGAGCATGTCCCGCAGCTCCTGCTCGTCTTTTGGGGCCATGACCACCGACCCAGGAATGATGCGCATGTACGCAAGATCGAGTACGCCGTGATGGGTAGGGCCATCGGCACCAACAAGGCCAGCGCGATCGAGTGCAAAGACAACGTGCAGATGCTGGAGCGCAACATCATGGACGATCATGTCGAACGCGCGCTGCAGGAACGTCGAGTAAATCGCACAGACGGGGATGATTCCTTCTGTTGCCATGCCTGCAGCACTGGTGACCGCATGTCCCTCGGCGATGCCAACGTCGAAGACACGGTCTGGGAATTCCTTCTGCACGATGTCGAGCCCAGTACCATCTGGCATCGCTGCAGTAATGCCGACCACGCGCGGGTTCTCGCGCATGATCTCGCGCAACGCTTCGCCGAAGACTTTCTGGTAGGTCGGCGGTGGCGCGTGCGTCGTTGGTGCAGCAATCGCCTTCCCGGTGAGTTTATCTACCTTGCCAATTGCGTGGAGAAACTGCTTGTCTGATTCAGCGGGCTTATAGCCTTTGCCCTTCTGTGTGCGAACGTGGAGCAGAATCGGCCCAGGCAAATCCTTGATGTGCCGAAGAATCCGCACCAGTTGCCCGATATTGTGTCCGTTGATCGGACCGAAGTATTTGAACCCGAGTGACTCGAACAACATGCCGGGCGTCAGTACTGCCTTGAAGCCATCTTCGATGCGCCCAAAGAGGAAGCGAATGCGGTCGCCGATCGGTCCAGCTTGCGAGGCGATTTCCTTGAACTGCTGGCGCAGTTTGAGTGCTGTCGGCGTCGTAAAGATTTCTGTGAAGTAGTTCGAAATTGCCCACACGTTGGGGGCAATGGACATGTTGTTGTCGTTGAGGATGACGATGATGTTCCGTTTCTGGACGCCGCAGTTGTTCATCGCTTCGTAGGCAAGTCCGCCGGTCATTGCGCCATCGCCGATGACCGCAATGACCTTGAAGTCTTCACCCTTCAGATCGCGAGCAATTGCAATCCCGAGTGCAGCGCTGATGCTTGTGGATGCATGGCCAGCACCGAAGACATCGTAGGGGCTTTCACTCCGCTTGAGAAAGCCAGACAGCCCCCCAAGCTGCCGAATCGTCGGCAGTGCGTCGCGACGGCCAGTGAGGATTTTGTGCGGATAGCCTTGGTGACCGGTGTCGAAGATGATGCGATCGCGCGGAGTGTCGAAGACGTAGTGCAGCGCAACGGTCAGCTCGACGACACCCAAGCCAGCACCGAAGTGCCCGCCGACCTGCGTGATAACATCAATGAGGTACTCCCGCACTTCAGCAGCAACATCCCGGAGCGATGATTCTGGCAATCGCCGTAGGTCTGCAGGGGAGTCTATGTCGAACAAATATTTGTACGCGGCCATCGAGCGTTTGCCTGAAGTCTGGAATGTTCTGTGTGGCTAAACACCAAAGAAGCCCAGGGTGTTCCGCAGTTAGGGCGTTGTGCTTTCAATGACGATCTGGACCGTTCGGCTCAGTTGTCGTCCCGTTGGGCGGTTATTGTCGTAGAGTTCGATTGTCTCGCCGTAGCCAGCAGTTTCGTATCGCGCATCCGGGCGTTTCGACTTGAGATAGTTCATCACCGCTTGTGCTCGACGGCGGGAGAGATCGAGATTGTATCGCGCTTCGCCAATGCGATCGGTATAGCCGTAGATTTTGACAGTCGAACCCGGCGTAATTGCTGGCAGAATTTTCAAGTCGAGGATGCGTTGATTTTCGGGGGTGATCACGTCGCTGTCGAAGTCGAACAAAATCAAGCTAAATTTCTGCACCGTTTTGCTTCCATTCCGCTCTTGGAGCGGGCGAGTGCTGCTCAAGTAGTCCACGCTAATTGAGCCGCTACTTTCGGCAGCTTTGCCAAGAACGGATTCAGCGCGGAAGACGTAATCAATGGGCACTTGCTGTGGCGAAAGCTCACCAGGATCAATACGCCAGGTAACAGGGCGTGGAGAGCCTTCGCTCTTGAACGTGCGGAGTGTGCGGCCAGCCTGAGTAATCGTTAGCTCCCACTCCTTGATCGGGTCAGACGATGAAACCTCAGGGACAAAGATGAGAACATCTGGTGTGGAAAGGCGCTCGATCCCAACCCGAGATTGGAATGGCTCCAAAACTTCGGGTGTCGAAGCACGGAATTCGACGCGACGATTTTCAGCCATGCCATCCGGGTCGTTCGGTGCTGAGGGTTTTTCTGGAAGATCGCGAGAGGTAACCACTAACCGGGAAGAATCAATACCGCAGGCAATGAGTGCAGACCGTATCGCATTGGCACGATCGAGCGAGAGTCTCCGATTGCGTGCTTCGCTGCGGCCATCGTTTGTGCCGATGATTTCCAAGCGTGCGGTTGGGTACTGCTTCATCCGACGGCAGAGCAAAGAAATGATGTAATCGTTGATGGCAAGTGCATTCTTGAGCGTGTCGTAGGCTTCGATATCGCCGGTCTCGCGTACGGAAGCTTCACGGTAGCTGGCGTCTGGTTGATTGGAGTTTGCCGGGAAGAAAACGTATGGCACAAGGGGGAAGTACTCCGTGTATCGAACGTCTTCGAGCTTGACCGTGCGAACGTCAGTAGTGTCCCCGTTTGGAGTGATGGTGATGACTCGTCCGATGCGGGCACGAACGTAGGGCTGATTGAGCGGGGGAGCAGTGTCAGGAGTATGTTTCCCGAGACTGAAAAACACGTTCGCGCCGAGCCGCACCTGTGGAATTGTCCAGGAATCAAACGCACTGTTGGACGATACCTTCGTGAAGGGAAATCGGAGGCTTAGCTCTGGTTGGAGTGTCCACTGCTGGCTGAGTGGTATGTCGTACGCGGCACCAACTGCAAGCGCAATGCGAGTAGATGCATCGGGTAGATCGCGCTCGCTGACGGTCGTCGTTCCTGCTGCGTCGATCGAATACTTGGGCGAGAGTGGAAGCCCAATTTCGAGACCGCCCCAGAGCCAGAGCGATGGTGAGAGGAAAAGATCATTGATGCCAATCGTTGGCAGAAGCTCCAGCATCGGAAGACCAGCGCGGAGTTGTGTCGTTGCGCCGTCGAGCGTTGCGTTGCCGAGCGACATGTAGGCAGCACGCATGCCGAGCGCAAGGCGGGACGACAGTGGAAAATGTCCAATTGCGCCAAGTGCTCCAGTCAAGCTTGTTGTACTTGTGGTGTAGCCTGGGAAATTTGGCGTGTGGAAGTTTGCATTGGCTCCTGCGTGTACGCCAATGCGAATTGGAGCGTCCTGCGTTCCTGCGTTTTGCTGTGCCGAAAGTGTGACTACAGTAACAGCGATCACTGCGATGGTGCGAATCATAGAGAGCAAACTGCAATGGTGAACAACACTACGAGGACGAAAAGCCAAGACGAACAAGACCGACCATTTCGCGCACAGCACGATCGAGTCCAACAAGTACTGCGCGCGAAATGATCGAGTGTCCGATACTGACTTCGACGATTTCTGGAATGCGGACAATCGGGACAACGTTGACGTAATTGAGCCCATGGCCAGCGGTAACACGGAGACCACAACTGTGAGCATAGCGAGCTGCCTCGGCAAGCCGTTCTAACTCTCGGCGCACGTCTTCGGGTGTATGGGCATTTGCGTAGATGCCCGTGTGGAGTTCGACGATGTCCGCGCCTGCTTCGACGGCTGCATCAATTTGCTCGTGCTCTGGTTCGATGAAGAAGCTCACCTCGATGTCGTTTTCATGCATCCGCGCGGCGAGGTCTGCGAAAAACTCGACGCGTGCAGCGACGTCAAGTCCACCTTCGGTTGTAAGTTCCTCGCGGCGTTCTGGGACGATCGTTACCAAGTCGGGCAAGACCTCCAGTGCGACGGCGATGATGTCTGGTGCCGCAGCCATTTCGAGGTCAAGCTTGGTTTTGACTACTTCCCGAAGCAACCGCACGTCACGGTCATTGATGTGACGGCGATCTTCCCGCAAATGGCAGACAATGCCAACAGCGCCGGCAAGCTCTGCAATGACAGCGCCTGCAATCGGATCTGGCTCGATCCCACCGCGCGCCTCTCGGAGTGTGGCGATGTGGTCAACGTTGACGGCAAGTTCGGCCATCAGTCGTAGTGGCGTACGTTGAACAATGCACAAATATCGGAGCCAATGGAAACTTTTACACGAAGCTGCGTCGTTCGAGCGTCTTGAAACCAGACTTGTTTTGTCCGATTTTTCCATCCGGTACCGATGAGCGAGCATGTTGATATTCTCGACCAACTCACTGCATCCGACTACGAGTACAAGTACGGCTTTGAGTCGCAAATCGAGGAAGAGGTTGTTCCACCAGGACTCAACGAAGAGACAATTCGCTTGATTTCGGAAAAAAAGGGAGAGCCAGAGTGGATGCTCCAGTGGCGATTGCAGGCATTCCGCTACTGGCAAACAATGAAGGAGCCGCACTGGGCCAACGTTCGCTACACACCAATTGACTACCAAGCGATCAGTTACTACGCAGCGCCAAAGCGCAAAGCGCAGCCACGCTCGCTTGACGAAGTAGATCCTGAATTGCGGCGCACATTCGAAAAGCTTGGCATCCCGCTCCATGAGCAAGAAGTGCTCGCTGGCGTTGCAGTTGATGCGGTGCTCGACAGCGTTTCGGTGGCAACAACCTTCCGCGAAAAGCTCCAGTCGCTCGGGATCATCTTCTGCTCGATGAGCGAAGCAATCCGCGAGTATCCCGATTTGGTGCGGAAGTACTTAGGCTCAGTCGTTCCACCAAATGACAACTTTTTTGCAGCACTCAACTCTGCAGTGTTCTCGGATGGCTCGTTCTGCTATTTGCCACCAGGGGTACGCTGCCCGATCGAGCTTTCGACGTACTTCCGTATCAATGCACGCAACACAGGGCAGTTCGAACGGACGCTCATCATCGCCGATGAAGGCGCATACGTCAGCTACCTGGAAGGATGCACTGCACCGATGCGGGACGAAAATCAACTCCACGCTGCAGTAGTTGAGCTCGTTGCGCTTGCAGGGGCAGAGATCAAGTACTCCACCGTCCAAAACTGGTACCCAGGCGATAGGGAAGGTCGTGGTGGGATTTACAACTTCGTCACCAAGCGCGGCATCTGCTTGGGAGAAAGTTCCAAGATTTCCTGGACTCAGGTCGAAACTGGCTCTGCGATCACGTGGAAATACCCAAGCGTAATTCTCAAAGGCGATAACTCGGTTGGCGAGTTCTACTCCGTTGCGGTGACAAATCACCGCCAACAAGCTGACACGGGCACGAAGATGACGCATATCGGACGCAACACGCGCAGCCGCATCGTTTCGAAGGGAATTAGTGCTGGCTACAGCCAGAATTCCTATCGCGGCCTAGTACGTGTCAATCCCGGTGCTGATGGCGCTCGGAACTTCTCCCAGTGTGACTCACTGCTCATCGGCGACAAATGCGGTGCGCACACGTTCCCGTACATCGAGGTGCACAATCCCACAGCGATAGTCGAACACGAAGCAACAACCTCGAAAATTGGCGAGGACATTTTGTTCTACTGCAACCAGCGTGGCATTGACACCGAGACTGCAGTGGCGCTCATCATCAATGGGTACGCGCGCGAAGTGCTCAGCAAGTTGCCGATGGAATTCGCAGTCGAGGCACAGAAGCTGTTGGCAATTTCACTCGAAGGTAGTGTCGGATAAGTTTCACAGTCCATCTCGACGATAGGCTATGGCAGAACCAATTCTCCGCATCCGCAACCTCCACGCACGCGTTGGAGAGACGGAAATTCTCCGCGGCGTCAATCTCGATGTTTACCCTGGACAAGTCCATGCCATCATGGGCCCGAATGGCTCGGGCAAAAGCACACTGGCTGCAGTGCTGGCTGGACGCGAGGACTACGAGGTAACCGAGGGCGAAGTCCTTTTTGACGGGAAAAATCTGCTCGAAATGGACCCAGAAGAGCGTGCACGGGAAGGTCTCTTCCTCGCATTTCAGTATCCGGTCGAAATCCCAGGCGTCTCTACCGCGACGTTCCTCAAAACTGCGCTCAACGAGCTCCGCAAGCATCGTGGCCAAGAGCCGCTCGATGCGATGGAGTTCATGAACCTGATGCGCGAGCGAGCAGCGCTGGTGAAGATTGATCCTACGTTCTTTTCTCGCTCGGTCAACGAAGGCTTTTCCGGTGGCGAGAAAAAACGCAATGAAATCTTCCAACTTGCCATGCTCGAGCCACGCTTGGCCATCCTCGATGAAACCGATTCTGGGCTCGACATTGACGCGCTCAAAATCGTCGCCGACGGCGTCAATGCGCTCCGCTCCCCAGAGCGAGCATTCCTGGTCATTACACACTACCAGCGCTTGCTCAACTACATTGTGCCAGATGTCGTACACGTTCTCTACCGTGGTCGCATCATCAAGACCGGACCGAAAGAGCTTGCACTCGAACTCGAAGCAAAAGGATACGAGTGGGTCACAGAAACCGATGAGGTTGCCCTATGACCACACCGCGTGTCGAACGCTCACCGATACTTGAGCAGATTGCTGCTGATTTTGCACAGAGGGTTGAGTCCTCCAATGGGCACGCCAACCCCGAGCTACACGCTCTTCGTCGCCAAGCATTCGATGAATTCCAGCGGCTCGGCATCCCAACAGTGCGGCATGAGGAGTGGAAGTACACAAATCTTTTTCCGCTTCTGGCAAAAGGATTCCATCTTCCTCCGCACCGCACGGAGCTGCCATCGCTCGACGCGGTGCTTGCTCCGCTTCGCCGGTGGGGACGCGTTGTACCGCTGCTCGACGGTCAGCTCCTTCCGCACCAAGATGAGCCGGATCTGCTCCAGCCGCTTTCGGAAGCCCTGCGGGATCAACGCTGGTTCGAGCGGCTCGGGCGCTTAGCTCCGTTCGAAGGAAATGCGATCGTTGCATGGAACGCAGCGTTTTTCGCAGGTGGCTTCGTGCTGCGCGTAACAAATGAGCGGACCGAGCCGGTTGTGGCAGTTTCTGTGCTCGACGGACGAGCTGGGAACGTCGCCGTGCACGAGCGACATCTTCTCGAAGTTGCCCCTGGGGCATCGCTCGTGCTGGTTCTTGTCCAACGCGTGCTGGGCGAGGGTGAAGCCCTCCTCAATCAAGTGCTCGAAGGTTGGATTGGTGAGAATGCTTCGCTCACGCTTGTGCTCGTTCAGGATGCACCTCAAACAGCACATGCGATCACCACGCATGAGCTGGAGCTTGCACGTTCGGCGCGATTGGAACTCATCACCGTCAGTATCGGAGGAGGCTTTCTTCGAAACATGCCTGCGGCACGACTTGTCGGCGAAGGCGCTGATGCACAGCTCTACGGCCTTACGCTCGCTGATGGCTCGATGCTTGTTGATCACCACACGACAGTCGAGCATCGCGTTGCCCACTGCACGAGCAACGAGCTTTACAAAGCAATCCTCGACGGTCGTTCCACAGGCGTTTTCAACGGCAAGATTCTCGTACAACCGAATGCGCAGAAGACCTCTGCCTATCAGGCGAACCGCAACATCGTGCTCAGCAGCCGAGCAACGATCAACACAAAGCCGCAATTGGAGATTTTTGCAAACGACGTTCGGTGTACGCACGGATGTACCGTCGGACGACTCGACCGTGAGGCACTGTTCTACCTTCGCTCGCGCGGTCTGAGCAAGCAAGAAGCGGAAGCATTGCTCTTGGCTGCGTTTGCAGAGGAAATCACAGCGAAAGTGCCGATCGAATCGCTTCGGACCGATCTGAATGCACACATTGAACATCTCCTCCACGCCGATGAGCTTGCATAGCCTGCAGACACTCGCCTACGACGTCGAACGTATTCGCCAGGACTTTCCCATTCTGGCGGTGCAGCCGCACGGCAAACCGCTGGCATATCTGGACAATGCAGCGACAACCCAGAAACCACGCTGCGTACTCGATGCGATGATGCACTACTACACGCATCTGCACAGCAACGTCCACCGCGGCGTTCATTACTTGAGCGAGCAGGCAACAGCTGCATATGAGCACGCACGGGACATCGTAGCCTCATTCATCGGTGCGCGGCGACGTGAAGAGATCATTTTCACTCGCGGGACGACCGAGAGCATAAACCTTGTCGCTGCATCGTGGGGGGGTGCGTTTTTGCGGCCGGGAGATGAGATTCTCCTTACGGTCTTCGAGCATCACTCGAACATTGTCCCGTGGCAGCTTGTTGCGCAACGCACGGGCGCGCAGATACGGGTAGTCCCGCTCGAACCAGATGGCTCGTTTTTCGTCGAACGTGCACTCGAAGCAATTACGGAGCAAACGCGGATCGTCGCACTTGCGCATGTGTCGAATGTTCTGGGAATTGTTGTTCCGGTTGCCCCAATTATCGAGCATGCCCACCGTGTTGGAGCTGTCGTTCTACTCGACGGTGCACAAGCAGTTGCGCACATGGACGTGGACGTTGCCGAACTTGACTGCGACTTCTACGCCTTCTCTTCGCACAAAGTGTACGGCCCGACGGGCATCGGCGTCCTCTACGGCAAAGCTGAGTTACTTGAGCGTATGCCGCCGTACCAAGGTGGCGGGGATATGATTCGGCGTGTGACGTTCGAGCATACGACGTACAACGATCTGCCGTACAAGTTCGAAGCCGGTACCCCACCGATTGCTGAGGCAGTCGGACTTGGGCGTGCCCTCGAGTACGTTGATTCGATTGGTCGTGCTGCGATTGCTGCATGGGAAGAGCAGCTTGTTGCATCCTGTATCGAGCAACTCGTGCAGATTGATGGTGTACAACTCCTCGGTCCGGAACGTGGACGTGCTGCTGTCGTCGCGTTCAGCGTCGAGGGCGTGCATCCGCATGACATAGCGACGTTTCTCGACCGCGAGGGCATTGCGATTAGAGCAGGGCACCATTGCGCGCAGCCATTGATGGACTTTTTCGGCATTCCCGCATCCTCGCGAATTTCCGTTGCGATGTATTCGACGGAAGAGGAAATCGAGCGCGCAGCCACTGCGCTCCGAAAGTGCATCACCGTCTTTCGGTTTTGACGATGGAACTTTCCGATGAACTGCGCCAACTCTACCAGGAGGTGATCCTCGATCACCACCGTGCCCCGCGGAACTATGGCACTTTAGAACCGCACACGCACCAGGCAGAAGGATACAACCCCCTCTGTGGGGATCAAATCGAACTTTTTCTCCGCGTCAACGATGCTGGGATCATCGAAGATGCACGCTTTACTGGGCAGGGATGCGCTATAAGTCGGGCGTCGGCATCGCTTATGACCGAAGCACTCAAAGGAAAATCCATTGAGGAAGCTCACACGATATTTGAGCGTTTCCACCACGCGGTGACAAGTGATCCGACTGCACCGATTGATGCTGATAGGCTCGGAAAACTTGTAGTCTTGCTTGGTGTGCGTGAATTCCCCACGCGCATCAAGTGTGCCACGCTCCCGTGGCATACCCTTGAGCAAGCACTCGCTGGCGGCGGTACCACTACGACGGAATGAACAATGGCAGAAGGCAGTACTCTCAAAGAGCGCGTCATTGAAGCGCTTCGCACAGTCTATGACCCAGAGATCCCTGTGAACATCTACGACCTCGGGCTTGTCTATGAAGTCAGCACAAGCGACGAGGGCGACGTCTCCATTGTGATGACCGTTACCGCTCCCAACTGCCCGGTGGCGGATAGCTTGCCGAAGGAGGTGGAGCGTGTCGTCCGAGAGGTCGAGGGTGTTCGTTCCGTCAATGTTCAACTGACATTCGATCCGCCATGGGATATGAGCATGATCCCCGAGCACGTGAAACTGGAGTTGGGACTATTTTGACAAGTGCACCAATGCCGAATGGCTACCTAAGCGAGCCGACGGTTGTCCGTGTTCGGCTCTACGGCGAAGAACGCGACGTAACGGTCGAGCCTGGCGA
>BEHW01000054.1 GCA_002898675.1 bacterium HR20 | reverse complement strand
CGGCGGCGTCTTTCTCGGCGGTCTCATACGCAAAGACGGCGTCGTAGAGCAGCGGTTTTTTGTCCGCGCCGAGCCGATTGGCCAGCGCGTCCACGAGCGCCAGGCGGCACATCAGGTCAATCTCGACCCGCGAGGTGTAGAAAATGCCGGCCGAGCCGCGCTGGTCTTCTTCGACGATTCCTTCGGAGGTGAGGTTGACCAGCGACTCATAGACTTTGCCGATCATTTCGGGGTCAACGGCGACTTCGATGTCGAGCGGGGTAGATTCGGCGATGGTGAAGTTGTAGCGTTCGAGGAAGCCGGGACTGCTGCCGTCGAACTCATCGAAGAGCGTGGCGAAGAACGCGTCGGGCAACGTCACGCTGTAGGCATCGTCGAGCTGGTTGCGCGTGAAGAGTCCGCCGTTGAGATAGGGCGCAAGCTGGAGTGCCGAGCGAATCTCTTCGGGGAAATGCCGGTGGCCGCCGTGGAATTTGTTGTTGAATGCCTCGAAGAACAGCACGGAGAGCCAGCGCTCGAAGAAGCTGTCGGCGGGTTGGTTTGAATCTTTGTAAGCGCGCCAAAAATCGGCAACGAAGTTTGGGTTGTCGCCGAGCCAGCGCTTGCGCTGGATGAAGTAGAGGAACATCAGTCGGTTGAGCAGTTGCAGCGCGTAATCGTGCGCCCAGACCCTGTCGGCTGTTGCGCTGAAGAGCTGGCGTTGCAGCGTGGCGAAGACTTTTTTGTAATCGTCGAAGAATCGCCGGGTGACCGCTTCGACGTCGAAGGCGCGGTTGAGCTTGTCGGTGAGGGTGGTGATGGGCGGCTCGCCGTGCGTCAGCTCATCGAGGCTGAAGGCCAGTTCGCCCAGGCGTTCAATGGTGGCGCGGGCTGTCGAGCCAGCTTCGTAGGGCAGCGTGCGGAGTTCGATTTTGCCGTCGGATCGCTCGCGTGCCCAGGTGAAGGCAAGCTGGCGGGCGTCTTGGGTGACGTAGCAGAGGAGGTGCTCGGCGTGAGTGGCCTTGAGCGCACGCTGCACGGCGCGGCGGGCGGTGATTCCCGGAAGCCGATCCCCAGGCCAGACGACGCGATAGACCGGCAAACCCGAAAGCTGCGCCACCGGATCGAGGGTGATGCTCGCTCTGATGGGCGCGCCAAGATCGAGCGTGCGCGACATCAAGCCGCGCGGCGCGCTCCAGTGGAGGGTTTGGCAGAATAGCTCGCCGAGCTTCTGCGGCGAGCCGGCGGCGTTCAGGCACGAGTGGATACGTTGGAGAAGGGTGTTCATTGCATGTCATCTCCCGTAGTTGTTGCCATTGGTGAAGCTGCCGCTAATCCCATCGAGCAGATGATGCGCGGTTCGGCTGGCGCTTGGGTCTCTTCGGCGGTCACTTCACAGAGGTTCTCGTCGGCGGCGCGGCGCAGCACCAGCTCGAGCAATGCTTCGTCAGTGATGCCGAGCCGCATCTGCCTGCTGATAGCATCCTGTGCTGCTCGCCGGAGCGGGAATTTCCAGAGCAGGTCGAGCACGCTATTGAGCTGCTCGAGCGTCTCTGGGGCAAAGAGCGTGGGCTTGGCTTGAAGTTGCTCGCGATAGCGCTTGAGCCGCTCGTAGAGCTTGCGGCGGACGCTGCGCAGCGAGCCGAGCTGGCCGCCGAGGACGGTCTGCTCTTCGGTGGCAAGTTCTGCGCAGCGGGCGACAAGCGCGTGATGGTTTTCTGCACGCTCGAGCGGCGGCTCGTCTGGCGCGCAGGCGGCCGCGCCAAAGATGGCTGAGATGGACTGCGACACCAGCGCGCCGCGTTCATCCACGCGCACGAGTGCGTCGGTGCCATCGGGGTAGCGCAGGTAGGTGATGACGCCAGGGGGATGCTGGGCTGGATCGGCGGTTTCGGGGAGCGCGCGTGTGGCAGAGACGATGGGCGGCAGTGCCACGGCTTCCTTTTGATCGGCAGCAGAGGCGCTCTTCCAAACTTGCAGCGCCAGACTGGCCATGTCAATGTCCTCGTCGGATGGGTCGTCGTCGAGCGTCCCGGCTTTTTCGGTGTAGAGATCGCGCAGCTTACCTGCAGCCTCCTCACCGAAGAAGGTTTCGTCGGTGCCGATGACTTCCTGGTTTTGCTGAAGCCGGCGGAAAAGTCGCTGGCGCAGCCGGATGATGCGCTCGACGCCATCGGCGGGGAGGAACGAATACACGAGGATGGTGTCGTGTTGCTGGCCGATACGATCCACGCGGCCGGCGCGCTGGATGAGGCGAATGATCGCCCAGGGCAGGTCGTAGTTGACGATGATGTGGGCGTCTTGCAGGTTCTGACCCTCGGCGAGGACATCGGTGGCGATGAGGATGCGCAGCTCCTGTTCCCCTGTGCGCAGGCCACCGTTGGAATTGGGGCTAAAGCGGCGAGCCAGCGCGACCGGATCGCCCGTCTGGTTGGTCACGACCTCGAGATCGCGGACGCCGCGCCTGCTCAGCTCGCGTTGCAAGTACTGCGCGGTATCGGCGAACTGCGTGAAGATGAGCACTTTATCGCGGGCGTGCTGCGTGGTCAGCAGCTTGGTGAGTTCTTCAAGCTTGGTATCGCGTTTGGGGTCCCACGCACCAATGCGTGCGAGAATACCCAGCAACGCGGTGGCGTCGGCTTCGAGGGCTTGCCGGAGTTCAGGGCGGAAGAATTTCGCAGCGAGCCAATCGAAGCGGTCGTGGA
Organism: bacterium HR20; assembly: GCA_002898675.1. GTDB lineage: Bacteria > Bacteroidota > Ignavibacteria > Kapaibacteriales > NICIL-2 > NICIL-2. Next base: position 11,485 of record BEHW01000054.1, on the reverse strand, counting down.
ATTGCTGGGCGTAGGTCTCGTACACAGCGGCAGCGCGCGCTTTGAACGCTGCCAGTGAGTCTTGAGCGGCTCCTGCTGCTGCGCTCTCGGCAGCACTTTCGTCGAGCGGTGCGGCAACGTCCTCCTCAGCGACCGCGAACTCTTCGTCGGCATCGCTGACGGCCGTGTCCAGCAGCGCGGCATCCTGCGTGCCGATGGGCACGGGCAGGCCCTTTTCGAGCGCGTGGAGCGCGACGAGGTTGCGCAAGATGTGCCGGTGCACCGAGAGCAGGAAGCTCGAGCCGCTCGATTCGAGCCGCTTGAACAGGTTCGTGCGACAAAAGCCAATCAGGCGACGGCCCGCGCGGTTGAGGTTGTCGAGGATGCGCTTTTCATCGCCTTTCGCACGGCGATCGGCATCAGCGACAAGGTACTGCGCCATCCCATAGCGTGGGAGCGCGAGGCTTTCGATCACTTGCACGACGTCTTCGCGAAGTAGGCGCGCGTACTGGTCGGTGGGGTCGTCCTCGGCGATCGTAAAGGCAAGTCGCTTCGGCACGCGAGTGGGGAAATAGGCGGGCTTGCCGCCGAGCAGGACGTAGTAGCGCTGCTTTTGTTCGTCGAACTGGGCGTAGTGGCGGATGATGAACTGGCGCGTGCGCCGCACCAGGAACAGCCGCATCAGGTCGCGCCAATCCTCCGGGAAGGTGCTTTGCTCGAAGGCGCGCAGCGAGCGCGGCGAGGTCTGAAATTGCGCGACAAAGTCCATCTCGTTCTTTCCGAGCTTTGCCCACGCCTGGAAGAAGCGTTCGGGTCGCACGTGGAGGTCCTGGTTTTCGTCGAGGAACAGGCGCAGTTGGTTACCGAGGTCGCTGAAGTGCTTGTTGTACGGCGTGGCGGTGAGCAGTAGCACGCGCGGCTCGTTGCGTTCGATGTAGTCGCTCAAGGCGCGGTAGCGCTTGCTTTCGCGGTTGCGCAGGTTGTGGCTTTCGTCAATGACGAGCAGCCGGTAGCGCGGCGCGTCGTCGCGCCCCAGCGTTTCGATGACTTTGCCGAGCGAGAGTACGCGGCCGTTGATTTCATAGGTCTGCAGGTACTGCTCCCACATGGGCGCGAGCTTCGGCGGGCACACGACCAGCGTGTTGCTCTGGTCGTCCTCTTGGAAGATGCGGGCAATGGCGGTAGCCATGAGCGTTTTGCCCAGTCCCACGACATCGCCGAGCAAGACGCCGCCACGGCGGTAGAGGTAGTGCGCCGCAAGCGAGACGGCTCGTTCCTGAAAATCGAGCAGTGGCGTACCTTTCTCGCTGAAGATGCGCGGGAGGCGGAACTCGCGTTCGCCCTGGCGCGCTTCTTCCGAGAGGTGGTAGGCGATCTTGAGATAGACCAGGTAGGGGCGGACCAGATCGGCGCGCGCCCAACTGGTCTCGATCAGCTCGGCGAGCGTGTCGCTCAAGTCCACGGCCAGCTCATCGCGCCAGCGATCATCGAACCAAGCTTGCAGTTTTCTGGCGGCATCTTGCTCGACCACGTCCACGTTCAACTCGCCTTGGTGCGAGAGCCCAGCCAGGGTAAGGTTGCTGCTGCCAACGAAGCCGATGAGGGGAGTAACGGGATCGCTACGGCGAGCGAGGTACAGCTTGGCGTGCAAAGGATAACGTAGGAACGCCTTGAGGAAGACCTTGCGCGCGCGGAGCTGCTCAGCCAGTCGGCGCAGCGTGCGTTCCGCCTGATCGGACGGCACGCCGAACTCGAGTTGCTGCTTGAAGCTCTCGGTCATGCGGCGTTTGAGCTGTGCGAGCGTAGGGCCGTCCACGATTACATCGCTGCGCTTGAGGCCGGCGAGAGCTTTCATCTCCTCTTCGGGCGGGCGGTGCATGCCGACGAGTAGGCGGCAGGCGGCATCTTCTGTCCCGCCAGGTAACGTGTCCACGAGGTCGGCCAATTGATCCCATCCGCGCAGGTTGAGGTAGCCGACGCAGAATGCGCACGACTGGGCAGCGCCGGCAAATTGGCGCAGCCCATCGATGAGGTGGAGGTGGATATTGTCGTAAATCTGCGGCATCGAAACTCCTGGAGGTCCAACGTCGTTGGAACGGTAGCGCCTGTCTGCGTCCTGCGGAACGCGCCGAGCAGTCACCTATGCCGAACGAAATTACGCAGTACCTTCAGCGTGCATCATCGTGCGAAGCGCAGTCCTCAGCAGACGATGCATTCTCTCAAGAGTGATGTTCTCGTCAAGGCACAGTGTCCATCGGCGCACTCCTATTTTCGCACACAACGCTGCCGCACAACCTTCGAGGAACCCGCGATGCTTGTGCCAATTGTCACAGCCGTTGTTGCACTCATCGGAGGTGGAACGATGGAACTTCGCTCACCCGCATTCCCGCATAACGGCGCAATCCCCCGCACGTACACGTGCGAAGGCGCGGACGTCTCGCCGCCGCTCCAGTGGCATGGCGTCCCACCGGGCACAAAGAGTATGGCGCTCATCGTGGACGACCCCGATGCTCCCGATCCACGCGCACCTCGGCGGACGTGGGTGCATTGGGTGCTCTTCAACATCCCGCCGACGGCGACCGCACTCCCCGAAGGCGTCCGGAGCGACCAACTTCCGCACGGCACCCGCGAAGGCATCAACGATTGGAAACGCACTGGCTACGGTGGCCCGTGCCCGCCGATCGGACGTCACCGCTACTTTTTCAAGCTCTACGCACTCGATACACCCCTCGAACTCGACAAGCCGACGAAAGCCGAGCTGGAAACGGCAATGCGTGGCCACATCCTTGCGGAAGCAGTCCTTATCGGCACGTACCAGCGCAGCAGCCGGTAGGGCTCTATTTTCGCGCTGTGTTGAATTTTCCCATTCCTCCATGCGCCGAGACATCTACACGTGGTGGAGTCCGCACCTGCGAAAGAACATGGAGCTTGTCGCCTACGGTCATTACGGCTTTGCGTTACTCCTTTTCCCAAGCGCTGCGGCGGACTACCTCGAATACGAACGTTTCTATCTCATCGAGGCAATTCGTCCCTTCATTGAGCAGGGCACGGTGAAGGTCTATTCCATCAACAGCATCAACAGCGAAAGCTGGCTCAACGACCGCATGCATCCACGCGAGAAAGCCATCCGCCACCAGCAATACAACGCCTACGTCGCCGAGGAAGTCGTCCCCTTCATCTGGAACGACTGCCGCGGGCGCGTTCCCATCATCACGAGCGGAGTGTCGCTCGGCGCCTACCACGCAGCGAACAGCTTCTTTCGCCGCCCCGACCTTTTTGACGGCACAATTGCAATGAGCGGAACCTACGATCTGTCCTGGTACACCGGCGGCTACTGGGATGACAACTGCTACTTCAACTCGCCGGTGCACTATTTGCCGAACCTCAACGATGACTACTGGCTGCCGATGCTGCGTGCGAAGCGGCACGTGTACTTCATGACGGGGCAAGGTCCCTACGAGCATCCGGAAAGCTCGATTCGCATGGGGCACATTCTCGGTGCCAAAGGCATTCCCAACTACGTGGACATCTGGGGACCTGAGTACATGCACGACTGGCCAACCTGGCGCGCGATGCTCCCGAGCGCGCTTGGACGGTGGTTCTCCAACGGAGTGTCGCAATGCGGATAGCGCTCCCGAGCCGCAGCATCTTCGATCGGCTCTGTACTGGCCAGGTCGGCGACCACACGATCATCCGTGCGCCGCAAGCAGAATGCGAAATGCTGCTGCGCACTGCACGCGCAGAGCTGGCGCTCATCTCGCCGCTCGGTTACGGCAGCGCCCCGTCGCTGAGCGATTACCACGTCGTCGGCACCACCTGCCTGGTGGCCACCGAAAACACCGCGCTTGCTTCGATTCGCTTCCGCCGCGGACTCCACGAGCCCCGCACGTACTATGCGCCCGAACCAGACGATTTTGTGACAACAATCGGGCTGCTCCTGTTAGCCGAGCAGCACGAGCTTCGGCTCAAGCCGAGTGCAACGCTCGATGGGGCCGATACCGTCATCGCATGGAACGATGCCGGCGACTTCCCCGAACACCCCGCTGCAATTGACCTGACGGAGGAATGGGCGCTGGCCTGCGAGTGCAGTCTGCCAATCGGCGTTTGGGTATGCCGCTCCGATCTTGCCGAAGAGTTCGACGTCCCCAGCATTACAACCGCGCTCGCAGGCGACGAGCTTCAGCAGCGGGAGTATCTCGACTCCGGCGGCTACCTCCAGTGGCGCTGGGACGACGACGTCAAAGCAGCGCTCGCGACGACGCTGGAGATGCTCTACTACCACCGCTACATCCCCTCGCTCCCCAAAGTGAAGCTGCTCTGAGGGCATCTACCACGGCAAGGGCTTCCCACGAAAGAGCACCACGCCGGTTGGAGGATCCGGTGCGACGATCAACTCCGCGATCGGGCGCGCTGCCTGCTCCGGTGTGATGAGCGCTCCTTTGCCGCCAAGCTCGGTCTTGACCCATCCAGGATGGACGCCGATGACTTTCACCGACGTGGAGCGGAGCGCGTGCGCAAGATGCACCGTGAATGCATTGAGCGCGGTCTTCGAGCTGTTGTAGCCGAACGTTTTCGTTTCATACGTGTTCGAACCTGGTGTCGCATGCAGCTCCAGCGATGCCAGGATCGTCGAGACGTTGACGATTCGCCCATCGCTGCTGCGAAGGAGCAGCGGCAAAAGGCGCTGGGTGAGTTCGACTGCACCGAAGAAGTTGATTTGAAATGTCCGGCGCAGAACGTCGGGCGGAATAGTCGTCGTTGTATTGACGTTCCACTCGCTTGATTCGAGCATCACCCCTGCGTTGTTGACCAGGACATCGAGCACACCGAAGCGTGCAGCAATCGCCTCTGCTGCTGCAACGAAAGTTTCTGGGCGCTCCATGTCGAGCTCGAGCCAATCTGCCTCGTAGCCGGCAGCGCGGAGAGTGTCGGCTGCGTGCTGACCGCGTGCGGCATCACGCGCGCCGATGAGCACAGTAAATCCGCGTTCGGCAAGCTCGCGAGCGAGCGCAAATCCAAGACCGCGATTTCCACCGGTGATGAGCGCAACAGGCATAGTTCCACACAATGGTTGATGGTACGCGAGGGTGCAAACATCGCACCATTGCAAAGGATTCCCCGGAACACACAAGCGGTGGTAAAGCAGAGAGCATGGTTCCTGCACGCGGCTAATTTTGCCGCATCATACATCAGCCAGGCGTTTCCGCCGTGACGGTTCTCGAACGAGTCGAACGGTCCCCTGACTTTGCGCCGCATGAGCGCTACTACTGGCGCTACCAGTTCTTGTTGGGCGAGCAGGTGCTCGTCCCCTTGATGCGTTCGTGGGGGTGCTTTTCACCAGGAATGCGAGTGTTCGAGTTCGGATGCGGCGAAGCAGGCGTCCTCGGCGCATTCGCACGCGCAGGAGCCTCGTGGGCGGTCGGGGCAGATATTTCCGATTACCGCATTGATGTCGGTCGGCGCGTGGCTGCTGCCTGCGGGCTTTCGCTCGAACTGGAGCGGTGCGATTTACTCCGCGAACCACTCCCGCCCACGTGGCGAGCGAGCTTTGATCTGGTGCTGATGCGTGATGTCATCGAGCACTTGGAGGATACCGAGCGTGCGCTTGCGGTCGTGGAAACGCTGCTGGCTCCTGGCGGGGCAGTGCTGGTGACGTTCCCGCCGTATCTGTCGCCGTTCGGAGGGCACCAGCACTTGCTCCAGACCTGGCTGGGATCGCTGCCGTGGGTGCATCTGGTGCTTCGTCGCTTGTTTGCGTGGATTGTTCGGCAGAGCGCGCGTCCGGCGGACCAGGAGGAAGTGCGGCGGCTTCGGGAGATTGCGCTCACAATTGGGAAGTTCGAACATGCTCTTGCGCGCTGCAGCATTGCGATCGTGCACAAACAGCTCTACCTGTTGCGGCCAGTCTTCCGCTTCAAATTTGGACTGCCGTCGCTGAAGCTGCCGCGGGTGCTCTGGCGGACGCCGCTGGCGGAGCTGCTTGCACTGGAGGCGCTCTACGTTCTGCGTCCACAGGCGAAGCAGCAGTAGAGCGCATGCATTGAATTGTCGCTGAGCAGTTACATCTCGTCCGACGGCGGCGGGGGCGGTGTGCCATCGCGCGGGGAGCCGCTTCCCCAGAGGTACGAGAGCGTCAAGAACGCGATCCGGGATTCGCGCTTGAACCGAAGGTCTTGGTCGAAGTCCGCAGTGCGCATGGCGATCGAAAAGACGCGCTCGTCGAGTGGATCGGAGATGCGCAGTGCGACCGAGCCGTTGCCGCCAAGGAACTCGTAGCGGAGTGCAATCTCCCCAGCTCGGATAGTACCGATGGTCCCTTGAGCGATGGGGCCAATGCGGCGCAGGTTATAGCTGACTTGCCCACTCCAGCCATCGCCGAGCACGAAGACGTTCTGCCAGTTGAGTGTCGCGCTCCACCCGCTGTTGGAGAGCCCCGGGGCGATCGAACCTGCCTCGATGCGTTGGTAGTTGATGCTTCCGCTCACGGTGCTCCGCCACCACGAGGCAATCGGTGCCTGGATGAGGAGTTCGCCGCCGGTTGCGGTAACACGGTCCCAGTTTGCAAAGACAAGGCGCGTAACGTTCGTGGCCGAATCAAAGGTGCGGTAGCGCCCCATTGCGTCGGTGCTCGAACGCCAGTAGAGCGTCGGTGCAATCGTTGCCCACGGCAACACAAACGAGCCGCCCAGTTCGAGCGAGGATGCAAGCTCCGGGCGCAGTGTCGGGGTGCCCATTCGCTGGTTGTAGGGATCGTCGAAGCGGACGATCGGTGTCAGTGCTTCATTCTGCGGACGGCTGATGCGACGCGAGTACCGGAGACTCAGCCGTGAAAGCTGGCTGAGTGCATAGGTGGCGCTCACGGTGGGGAAAAGGTTCCAGTACCGCATACGCGCAGCGATAGTGTCGGCGACCGTTGCATCGAAGGCAGTCGCTTCCGCGCGGAGCCCTGCAACTACTTGGAATCCGCCGAGCGGCATACTCAGCTGGGCGTATGCTGCGGTGATTGTTTCTGTCGTTGTTGCGCGTGTTGTGCCTTGGAGTGCGTGTGCCAGTGGATCGGTTGAATCGGCGGTGCTGCGTTGGTCGCCGTCGAGCTGGCGCCAGCTTGCTTTGATGCCTGCGGCAAGCTCAGCGCTGTTGGGGAGGTTGTAGGTAACATCGCCTTGCGCTGAAGCGATGCGCTGGTGCGACGACCAGGATGCAGCAAAGGTCGGTGGTGCTGCATCCCGAGGGGAGTAGAGCCAGCCATCGAGGCCTGAGGAAGTCGTGCTGGCAAAGTAGCGAAGGTCGGTTGAAATTTTCCACGCATCACCGATAGCGCGCCGGTAGCCGATTGCTGCGTCGAGACCTGTGGTAGTGTCGTGTTGGATGGTGCTGCGCACGTCGCGCTGTCCGAGTGGGATACTTTCGAGCGTGCCGTTCATCTGGGTGCGCTCAAAGTAGTCGTAGCTGAGATTTGAGGATGTTCGCTGGTGCTGCAGCATGCCGCCGACAGTCGCTGAGAGAGTGCCGCCAGCCAGATCGGCTTCGAGGTTCAGACGTGGCGAGTGCGTCAGCGTGCGGACCGGTCTGGTGCCGCTTACGAGGCCAGGGTACGAGGGCGATGGTACGTGAGGCACAAGCTCGATATGCCGGTCGAAGTCGTAGTTCTGCAGCGAGGTGCTCCAGGAGCCATCCAGCCGGATGGCATCGCTTGGCCGCAGCCCGACGGACGCAAAGCCAGTGTACTTGTCGCGAGTTCCGACGGTGAGGCTTCCAAACGCGCTCAGTGGCTGGCGACGTTCGCGCTTGAGGATGATGTTGACGATGCCGGCAGCACCTTCTGCATCGTAGGCGGCACCCGGTGTTGTGATGATTTCCACTGCTTCGATTGCATCGGCGGGGATGTTGTCCAGTCCAGTGCCGCCACTGCGGTCGCCGCCAGTGAGGACGGTCGGCCTGCCATCAACCAAAATGGTGACGTTGCTCGAACCGCGAAGCTGAACGGTGCGGTCTTGATCAACGGTGATGCCAGGGACGTTCTGGAGTGCGTCGGCAGCACTGCCTCCAGCGACGGTAAGATCTTTGCCGACGTTATAGACTCGTCGGTCAGGTTCCAACTGGAGAAGTTCGCGTTCAGCGCTCACCTCGACCGCGCGCTGGGCGATTGCTTCTTGCTCGAGGAAGATCGTCCCGACATCCAGAGTACGGTTGTTCCCGTCCACGCGAATCGAGTCCTTGGTTGCAATCGCATACCCAACCAGGCGCACGCGGAGGCGGTACAGTCCTGGTGGGACATTTCGGAGCAGGAAGGTTCCATCCTTGAGTGTGAGAGCACCGCGAATGGGTCGCGCGGAGGTATCGCCACTTCGGGAGAGGCTCACCGTTGCATAGCTGATCGGCGCTTTGGTGGAGCGATCGCGAACGTGTCCGGTTATTGTGGCAAGCTGTTGGGAACTGGCAACTGCGGATGTGATGATGCAGAACAGCGCTGTGCGGAGGAACATCGGCAGAAGAGCATGGTGTGGACGGATGCAGGAGACGAACACCTCGCGGGCGATCGTGTATCTACTTCGTTGCAGGACGCTCGCCGAAGATGCGTGTACCGATGCGGAGCAGCGTTGCGCCTTCCTCGATTGCGATGGGATAATCGCCGGACATACCCATCGAAAGTTCGGTGAAATTCTCTAACCCAAAATCACGGGCAAGTTCATCGCGGAGCGTTCGCAGAAGGCGAAATTCCTGCCGCACGCGGTCGGGGCTTTCGCCAAGCCCAGCGAGTGTCATGAGTCCGCGAGGTTCCAGATGTTTGAGTCCGAGGATGCTCCCGAGCAACTGATGCGCAGCGTGCGGTGGGACGCCCCCTTTGGTAGGCTCGCCGGATGTATTGACCTGGATGAGCACCGCGATGCGCCGTCCCAGCCGTGCTGCGGAGCGTTCCAGCTCGAGCGCAAGGCTTTCTCGGTCGAGCGAATGCACCAGATGCACCAGCGGCGCAATGGCTTTGACTTTGTTCGATTGGAGTCGGCCGACGAAGTGCCAGCGTATGGGCAGATGCTCCAACGCGCGGTGTTTTGCGATGAGCTCCTGCGCGTAGTTTTCGCCAATGTCGGTGATGCCGGCGCCGACGGCAGCGGCGATGCGCTCCGGCGGTTGCGACTTACTGATGGCAACGATGGTGATGGCATCAGCGGTGCGACCGACGCGAGCAGCACATGCAGCAATTTCTGCTCGGAGAGTTTCGATCGCACGCGAAAGCTCTTGCATTGTTCTGCTTCGATGTTGTAAGTTTGCCTGCGCAAAAAGCGTTGCGAACCGAAACAACGTTGCATAAACGTGCATTATTGTTGACAGCATGCGAACACTCATGTCATCCTTGTTTCACAATTTCCACGAGGTACGCACCATGAAACGGTTGCTCCCACTGCTTGGATTTGCGATCGCCATCGCAGCAGTCCTTACTCCCATTCCGGTACACGCACAGCTGGATATTGACGTCGGGACGGGGACAACGTGCTTCACCGCTACTGGTGGTACGCCATATTCTCGATTTTGGAGTGGTTGGCGCACACAGTACGTGATTCCTGCATCCGAACTCACTGCTGCGGGGATGCCGCCAGGACAGATTGTTGCACTATCATTCAATGCTTGCCAATCCCAAGGCGGAGCTATCCCTGCGTTTACCATCAAAATGGCGAATGTCAATTTCAGCAGCTTTCCTTCGACGGCATTTTACTCGGGTGCTACGACGGTGTTCGGCCCCCAAGATATTGCTCAACCTCAAATGGGTTGGAACAAACACCAATTCCATACGCCATTCCTTTGGGATGGCTCCTCACATCTACTCGTCGAAGTATGCTCTCAAACTCAAATGAGTACGTGCGGGACATGCTGTGACTGGACCACCAACTGTGGAGTGTTTGCTACGAATGTCGGCTATAATGCCACGCTGTACTATTACGCCGATGGCAATTGCAACACGTGCAACCGAGCGAGCGGGTATGGCTACTATACATTTCGCCCGAATATGCGCTTTTCCGTCTTGAGCGGGATCGAGCAGTCGTTCCCCGATGACGTTGACCCACGACGGATTCTCCGAACTGACTACGATTACGACGGTGGTACCTATGGCGGCGTCGTCTATCCGAAGCCCTCGCTGACATTCCGCGTGCCGAGCGGGCAAACCGTCCAGATCAAGTACAAGATCGTCGGTCCGCTGCCCTCGACGAATGTTGTCTATCGCGCACTGAACTCTACCAACGTCAACGATACCGTCATCACGGTCTCGGGGGTATCGGGCTTGGTGACGCGGACATTCAATTTCTCGACTGGGCCACTCGGCGGTGGGAATGGGCAAATTGGGAATGGCACGCTCCAGACAACGCTTGCAGTCGGTGGCGCGTATCGAGTTGAAGCAGAGTACCGCTTGCCCTCGATCAACTACACGCAGGTGTGGAATAAGCAGTTCGTGATCGCATACAGCAACGATATTGCGCTTGCCGAAATTATCGCACCACGGCGGCCGCCCTACAAGTATCTGCGGGGTGTCAACATACCCATTGCGGTGCGAGTTCAGAACATCGGCTTGAACAATGCAACGAACTTCCGCGTCATCGCCCAAGTGAAATATCAAGGGCAAGTTGTCAAGGGACCGGATACGATTGTGTACAATCAAACGCCAGGGCTGGCAACGGGGCAAACGTACACGGCGAACTTTAGTCCGTTCAACTCCTTGACTGCAGGGACGTTCACCTTCGAAGCATGGGTGGAGTTGCTCAATGCAACTGACCAGAACACGAATAACAACGTCATTGCAGCGCTCTTACCAGTCGGGCAGACTGCGTGGACCTTTGACGTCCAGTATGACACCGAGCTGGAAACAAACGCGATTTTGAAGCCCACATCGAGTAGCAACGATGCTTTTGTCAATCGTCCCTATTCAATTGTAGCGCGCTTCCGCAACAACGGTGCGGCTGACCAATCGGACGTGCCGACGACGGTCACAGTCGAGCGGTGGAACGGCTCCAGCTGGGACTTAGTCTTCCAGACGAGCAAGATTCTGCCGGATATTTCGGCAACGCCGCCGAACACCTCCGATTTGGTCTATGATCCGTGGACGCCGCAGCAGACGGGGTTGCACCGTGTGTGCGTGACGATCAGTGCGCCGGGCGATCCGGTCGCGACGAACAACACGCTCTGCCAGACGTTCACCGTTGGGGACGGGCTATCGGGCACGTACACCATTGGCACAACGAACGCTGGTAGCCCGCGGAACTTTGCGACGATTCAGGATGCGGTGGATGCGCTCTATCGGCTGGGTGTGACGGGGCCGGTGACGTTCGAGTTGACCGATGCGTCGTACACGGTAGGGAGTTTGAGCGGTCCGCCTGCGCCGGCGTTGGATTTGAGTTCGAAGATTTTGGGGGTGAGTGCGACGAACACGGTGACGTTCAAGCCATCGCTGATGCGGAGCTTGACGCGCGGGTCGGTTTCGATTCGCTTGCAGAGCACCAACGGCGTCGGTATC
>BEHW01000053.1 GCA_002898675.1 bacterium HR20 | reverse complement strand
GACCGTGCAATGTTGCAAAGCGATGATGTGCTCGCAGCGTTCGCTCGCCGTATCGCAGAGCATGCAACCAAGACGGTGCCGTCCATTCAACGTGAGGCAGTCGAGGAAGTGCACCTCTTCGGATGGGGGCATGCGCTTGTCGTCCCAACGCCGGGATCTCACAGCGGTACTGCGCAAGCGGCACGTCAGCCACTCGGACGCATTCTCTTTGCGAACACTGATAACGACGCAGCTCCCGCCTTCGAAAATGCCGTCGCCCACGGCGCTCGCGCTGCCGAACAGGCTATGGCATTGTTGAAGCAGTAGCAACGCGGCGCAAGATTTCCTGCCGTACCTGCTGCATGTACCACTGTGGAGTACTCGTTGCGCCGGTGATACCGACGCTTTCGGCTCCCTCGAGCCACTCCGATTGCAGCTCGCTTACGTCCTCGATGAAATACGTCCGCGGATTTTCGGATCGGGCAACGTCGAAGAGCACCTTCCCATTCGATGAATCTTTACCAGCAACGAAGATCACCACATCGTGCTGGCGAGCAAATCGGCGCAAGTCGTCTTCGCGCCCTGAAACTTGGCCGCAGATCGTATCCTTCGCATGAAACTCAGTCGCGATTGTCCCCATCTCCTCGACGATCAGCTCTTCGATTCGGCTCTTGAGCACATCTCGCAATCGGAGAAATGTCGGGCGATCCATCGTCGTCTGTGAAAACAGCACGGTCTTTTTTCGCACATCTACCATCTCGAGTGCATCCTCGAGACGCTCGACGACAATACACTCATCGTTACAGACGCCACGCACCCCAACAACCTCTGCGTGGTTGCGCTTGCCGAAAATCACAATTTGATAGCCGAGGTCGTAGAACTTGCGGACACGTTCCTGGAGTTTGGTTACCACAGGGCATGTTGCATCAATGATCTCGACGCGGTGCTGTCGCGCCAGCCGATACGTTTCTGGTGGCTCGCCGTGCGCACGGATGAGCACCTTCGCTCCTGGGGGAAGCGATGCAATCTCTTCGCGCGAGCGGAGCGTTTTGAGACCCTTAGCGGCCAGACGCTCGATCTCGCGGGGGTTGTGAATGATGTTTCCGAGAACGTACACGCTTCCTGGTGGGGAGTTCTCGAGCGTTTCCTCGGCAATTTGTACTGTTCGGACAACGCCCCAGCAAAATCCTGACCGCGGGTCTATGGTGACGTTCATGGCAGTGTGGTGGAAGATTCTACAACGCGTTCGCGAATGTAGCGGGCGATACGCTCGACTTGCTCTTCAATGCTCAAGTTCGTTGTGTCAATGACAATTGCATCTTCGGCTCGGCGAAGTGGATTATGCTCACGGGACGAATCGAGCTGGTCGCGCTCGTCGAGCTGGCGGATGACATCGTCAAGTGTCAACGTTGGATCGGTCGCTCGCAGTTCCTCGAGCCTCCGTTCGGCGCGCGTTGCAAGATCTGCTGTCATGTACACCTTGACGTCGGCATCGGGGAAGACGGCAGTTCCAATGTCGCGCCCGTCCATGACAACGCCGCCCCGTGCGCCAAGCTGCTGCTGAATCCGAACCATCGCTGCTCGAACCGAGGGGAACGAACTAACCTGGCTAACGTGAGCAGTAACATCTGGCATCCGAATGCGCTCGGTGACATCGCGCCCGTCGAGATAAGTTCGCTGTCCTTGTGGCGTGTGGCGCAGTTCGATGCTGGTGCGCTCGAGCAATGCTGCAAGCGCTTCGTCGTTCATCGGGACGCCATGTTCTAAGGCAGCCAGCGTCAGTGCACGGTACATCGCACCTGTGTCAATGTAGGTAAAGCCCAGTCGCTCTGCCAGCAATCGTGCGGTCGTGGTTTTGCCGGAGCCTGCTGGGCCATCAATAGCGATGATTGGTTGCCGTGCCATTGGATGCGTGGGTAGAAACCTATGCAAACTTAGTGCGGCCTGTCCGAGATGACGAAAACACGCCATCGGTTGGTGCACCGTAAGTTCATCGAACGAATAGGGACCGCTGGCGACCGCAAGACAACCAAGGCCGTAACGGCGCGCACACGCAATATCGTTGGGCGTATCACCGACGACGATGACCCAAGCACCCTGCGAAAGGTATTGTTGGCTCATAGCCCATTGGAGCGCTCGGGGTGGTAGTTCGGCGCGTTCGATTGCATCGCCACCGAAAAATCCGGCGACGAAGTAGCTATCCAGTCCAGCGACACGAAGCTTATGCCAGCCAATGCGTGTTTCGTTGCCGGAAAGGATTGCGAGCACTGCTCCGGAGCGCTCGGCAGCCTCGAGGAAATCCGTTGCGCCAGGACAGAGTTCGATTGCATCACGTGTTATCGCACGCTCGGCATGACTGGCAAGCACGCTGAAAAAATCACGTGCGAGCACGCGCGCTGTGTACACATCACCAAGAAGCTGCGCCAGAATTTGCAGATCAGTTTTCCCTGCAGCGGAATCGAGCCGATGCCACGGAAGCTCCCCGCCAACGACAACCGACCACGTCTCGGACCAGACGTGCCGCGTCACATGCCGATGGACACGGAGGAGCGTTCCATCAATGTCAACAAGTAGCAGTGCACGCTTCACCGAAGCATTCGACGCCATACCTTCCATCCTTGCCAAGCCATGAGAACAAACACCGCATAAAGGACGACGTAGAGCAGCAGTCCGCGACTCCAATAGACACCCGCATAGGCAGCATCAATAGCAATCCAGAGCAGCCAATTTTCAAGGTAGCGGTGCGCCTGCATCCACGTCGCGACTAAGCTTGCAGTTGCAAGCGTGGCATCCAGCTCTGGGAGCGCTGCATTCGTCCACGTTCGCAGCACTGCTGCCCACACGACACTGCCGCCAATCCATACGAACCCGACTGGCACCCACCTACGGAAAGACTCGATGCGCTTGATCGGGCGCTCATCCGAACTATGGGGCTGTTTTTTCCACCAAAGCCACAACCCGTAGCACCCCATCGCAAAGTACACCGCTTGCAGCGCCATGTCGGCATAGAGGCGGACGTTGTAGAACGAGATCGCCTGGAGCGCAACGCTGATGTTGCCTGCCACCCAGCAGAGGATGTTTCTGCGGATCATCAGCAGAACGTATGCGATGCCGAGCAGCGTGGCCAGCAGTTCGATCCAGCTCATTGCGTGCTGCGCTCATCCGTACGGAGACGCTCCAGCAGCATCAACATCGCAGCCGCGCAGGAACGCGCACGTACCGTGTGCCGATCGCTCCCAAACTGAAACTGCCGGGCGACGACCTTGTACCCATCGGCAACTGCAATCCACACGGTGCCCACTGGTTTTTCCGCTGTACCGCCGCCGGGACCAGCGATACCAGAAATCGCAACAGCAAGGTCGCTACCATAGGCAGCGCGGATGTACGCAGCAAGCTCCTCGACCGTTTGCTGGCTGACTGCACCGTAGCGTGCGATCGTTTCTGGGCGCACGCCACCGAAGTGAATTTTGACCGCATCGGCATAGCAAATCAACCCACCGAGGAAGTACGCCGAGCTTCCTGGAACCGAGGTGATCTCCATACCGAGCATACCACCGGTGCAGGATTCGGCGACAGCTACCGTTTTGCCACGCGCGATGCATTCACGCTGGAGTACCTCAACAAGACGCTCATTGTTTTCCGACACAATCGCACTGCCAAGTGCAGCTCGCAGTGGCTCGACTGCTTGATCGAGGAGCAGGCGCACAGCATCGGGGCGGCCGCGTGCACGGACACGAATTCGCACCCCGCTTGCCGATGGCAAAAACGCCAACTCGACTGTCGGCGGTAGTTGTGTCCGAAGCGGCTCCAGCCGATCGGCAAGGTCAGCTTCAGGGACTCCCGCGGTGACAAAAACATGTTCGGCAATGATCTCATACCCGCCCGATGCGATATGCTCGGCGATCCACCGCAGCCCTGATTCGAGCATGATGTGTTCCATCTCCCGCGGGACACCGGGCAGCACAATCACCGCTGCACCGTCGCTGCGATCAAAGAGCAGCCCTGGCGCTGAACCAACCCGGTTCGGGAGAACAGTAGCCGACGCCGGAACCATTGCTTGCATTCGAAGCCGCTCGGTCATCGCACGACCACGTTCAGCTACAAGACGCTCGATGTACTCGAGCGTGGGCTGGTGAAGAACGAGTTTGTCAGCGAACAGCTCCAGCATCGCTGCAACCGTGAGGTCGTCATGGGTTGGGCCCAATCCGCCAGTGGTGATGACAAGCTCGCACCGCTGGCGCAGTTCCGCGATGGTTTCGACAATTCCTGCAATGTCGTCGCCGATCGTGCGGTGCTCAGTGATCACTGCTCCCAGTGCCGTGCACTGCTCGGCGAGCCAGCGCACGTTGGTGTTAAGCGTATCACCACTGAGAACTTCGTTGCCAATCGAAACAAGAGCAATACGGAAGAGCATCGGTTACCGCAGAATGAAAAAAAGCTCGCTGCGAATTTACTCGCAGCGAGCTATGCATTTGTGTTAGGATGAGATTGCACGCATCCCGTGTGCTCGCGTGCACCGCAATGACTACGCTTGATGCTGTTGTTCGTCCGTAGAAGCAGATTCTCCCGCAGACTCCGGAGCAATAGTTTCTTCGGGAGATTGTTCTTGGTGCGGTTGCTCAACAGCGGTTGTAGTCTCTGCTATTGGTGCATCGGCGGATGGTTGCTCCTGTGCCGCTGCTGTGCTTTCTGGACTCGATGGTCCAGCCTCGACTGTTGGGATGGAGGCAGCAACAGTCGGAAGCGCATCGTCGAGCGATGCTGGTGTTTGCACGGGCATGCTGCTCAGTGCATCATCGAGCGGTGCAAATGCGTACTCATCGGCGCCAGGGACTGGATGCGCTTCGTTGTAAGCGCGAATTGCATCCTCGCCTTTCTCGCGTAGTGCATCAACAGCCGAGAGCACAATACGCTTGTCCTCTTCGTGGAATTCGACGATCTTGAGCGGCAGCACATCGCCAATCGCAAAGTACTCAGCAATTGTCTTGACCGGCGCAAACGACAGGTGCGACGATGGGACGAAACCTTCGACGCCTTCGGGCAACTCTACTACGACGCCCTTATCCACAATGCGGAGGATTTTCCCTTCAGTGAGTACACCCGGCTTGAAGCGATCAGCATAGCGTTCCCAGGGATTTTCCGTCACCTGTTTATGGCCAAGGGAAATGCGGCGCTGTTCAGAATCGAGCGCGAGGACTACGACATCGAGTGGATCGCCGCGTTTGACTAACTCGCCGGGATGGCGAATCTTCTTCGTCCACGACAGGTCGCTGACGTGGACAAGCCCTTCCACCCCTGGCTCAAGCTCGACGAAGACGCCGTAGTTGGCAATGTTGCGGACAATGCCTTTGTGTACCGAGCCAACAGGATACTTCTGGACGATTTCGTTCCATGGATCCGGCTGGAGCTGCTTGATGCCGAGCGCAAGCTTGCGATTTTCCTTGTCAATGCTCAAGACGACTGCTTCGATGACTTGTCCGAGCGACACAACCTGCGATGGGTGCTTGACGTGCTGCGTCCACGACATTTCGCTGATGTGGATGAGCCCCTCGATGCCTTTTTCGATCTCGATGAAGGCGCCGTAGTCGGTAATGCTCACAACGCGACCAGTGACTTTGGTGCCTGGCTGGTATTTGTCGCCGATTTGCTCCCATGGGTGCGGCGTCAGCTGCTTCATACCGAGCGAGATACGCTTTTTCGCTTCGTCGAAGTCGAGCACCACAACCTTGACTTTTTCATCGAGGCTGACGACCTCCGAGGGATGATTGACGCGTCCCCACGATAAGTCTGTGATGTGCACCAATCCATCCACCCCGCCAAGGTCAATGAAGACACCGAAGTCGGCAATGGCCTTGACGTGACCTTCGAGCACCAAGCCACGCTCGAGCATACTCAAGATTCGCTGCCGCTGCTCTTGAATTTGCTCTTCGAGCAGAACCTTGTGGCTGACGACGACGTTCTCGCTGGGATTGTTGACTTTGACGACGCGGACATCGAGCGTTTTCCCGATCCATGCATCGAAATCGCGGACCGGTCGCATGTCCACTTGCGAACCAGGGAGAAACGCTTCGATCCCCAGAAGGTCCACAACGAAACCGCCCTTGATCCGGCGGAGGATGCGGACGTTGACGATCTCTTGCTTTTCGTAGAGCTCGACAATCTGCTGCCAGGTTTTCATGAAGTCGGCTCGGCGGCGAGAGAGCACAAGCCGGCCTTGGCTGTCCTCGAGCCGATCAACGAAGACGTCAATCTCATCCCCGACCTTGAGCGTATCGGCAGCAGCACTAAATTCCGCTCGCGGGATTACCCCGAGCGATTTGAAACCGACATCTACCCAAATTTCATCCTTGGTGATTGCGGTGATCACCCCGTGAACCATTTCGTCTTCTTTGATCTGCCGGGTCGAGCGCTCCAGAAGTTGGTTGTACGAAGTATCATCCATTGGTGGCAGCGGAATATCCCCTTCCAATACAGCCGCAAGCACAGACTTCTTCGGTAGCCGTACTGGTTTGGTGGAGGCAGCAGCTGCTTCTTGCGGTGCTGGGACACCACTTGCTGCTTCTTGGGCAGGAAGCGTTTGAGCGCTCGTCGGATCGCTTGTCATAGGCAGGTCGGCAGTTTCTGTCATGAACATCTCCTTCGATGTAGTCGCAGCGCCGCACCTATCAAGCTGCGCACCTACACCGGCAATAGTGGAACATACGTCCTGGTGCGGCATCAAAAGCATGCAAAAATACGGTGCTGCTGTAATTTTACGCCAGATAGGGCATTTCCCCCCAGTTTGATGCGCATTCTCGATCGCTACCTTCTCGGTGCTGTCGTTGCGAGCATGGCGTTTGCACTGCTCGCACTGTCGCTTGTCTTCATCGTGGTCAACCTCATCGAGAGTCTCGATCGCTTCCTCGATCAGCATGCCGACGCGTGGACAATCGCACGCTACTACCTCTACTTTTTGCCAGAGATCATCAAACTGCTGCTGCCGGTCACTGTCTTGGTCGCGATCCTCTTTGCGATTGGGAAGCTTACCGATGCTTACGAGACCACCGCAATGAAAAGCGCCGGCATGAGCCTCTATCGCCTCATGGCGCCGATTCTTCTGCTCTGCACGGTCGTAGCTGCCGGACATCTCTACTTCAATGGCTGGGTTGTTCCTCGGGTCCTAACAAAAAAATTCGCCATTGAGCGGCAATACCTCGGCAGAAACACCGGTGGAGTCGAACAGCAGCTCTACAACCTTTACCTCCGCGACACCCCGCGTCGGATCGTGGCAATAGGATACTACGACTTGGGCAACAAACACGGCAAAGATTTGAGCGTCGAGGAATATAGCGATGACCTCTTCCCTCGCGTCGTCCGCCGAGTAGATGCGCGTTCGTTCCTTTGGGACAGCAGTTCACGGGGCTGGATTGCCGAGGAATGCTTTGTGCGCACGTTCAGCGCCGGTAGCGTCAGCAGTTCGTATTATCCTATGCTTCCGATAGCGCTCGCAACCGACGATGTGCGACTCGGCACACTCCAACGCTCAATGGAGGAAATGACCTTTACCGAACAAGCCGATTACATCGCGTTCCTCCGTCGAGGAGGACGAAATACTCGTCAGCTCGACATTGCCCACGCCGGTGATTACGCCTTCCCCATTGCCAACATCATCATTGCGCTCATTGCAGTGCCATTTGCATCCGTCAAAAAGCGGAGTGGACTTGCAGCGAACATCGCAGCAGCAATGACTCTGACGTTCTGCTATCTCGTGCTCACCAAAATCACGCAGGCGCTGGGCATGGATACCGCACTTCCTCCGACCCTTGTCGGCTGGAGCGCTAATATCATTTTCACCGTTGTTGCCGTAGTTGTTCTTCTTCGAACCCCGACATGATGACCATTACCTCACTGGCGACACCACAGGGACGACGCCTGTATCGGGAGCTCTACCATATTCTGCGGGAAGAGCGCCACTACGGTTCCTGGGAAACACTCCGCATGCTCTGGAACATCGCCACACGGAGCCGATCACTCGAAGGGTATTTCGAGCAACCTGTCACCATCGAGCATCCCCTCGGCACGCGTGCTGGTACACGATTGTGGCTGGAAGAAATCCTCTCCCGCTACTACTATTCCACCATCGTATCCTTCGTCTATGGTGGAGCAGCGATTCTCTTGGTCGTTGTGGGATTGCGGCGCTTTTCAGCTGGCATCAGCGACACGACTGTCATGCTCAGCATTGGTCTGGAGGCTCTCCTGCTGATCGTTCTGTTTGCCGTTATGTTCTTCCGCCGCGATGAAGAGGATCCGACAGCGAAGCGCATCGAGGAGCTTATTGCCGAAGTTGGCGAAATCGGGCGCGACTTTGCTGCCAGCACCATTGCACTCGATAAAATCGCAGAACAGCTTCAACGCCTCACAGCCGAAACAGCACGGCTGGCTCTCGCCGCAGAGCATGCTGCAACCGCTGCCCAGCGCACTACTTCCCCCGCACCAGAACTCATCGAACGTATTGCAGAACTCAATGCCACACTGCGCAATGTTTCTGCGAGTATCGAAGAGCTTCGACATGCAGCAAGCACCATCGAACAAGAGCGTATCGAGATTGCTGTGCGCCGCCAGCTTGAACGGCTTCTTGTCCAGCGGCTTTCGGATAACGCTCCTCCATCGTCATGATGCGTCGCGGCGGACTCGAACTGTACTTCGTCCTCTACTTGGCAGCGCTCATGCTGCTGCTGTCGGATTCACCCAAGCGTGAAACTGAACTGGCAAGCACAGCGATACGATCCCTTGTTGCTTCGACGTTCACTCTCGTTGTCGAAAAGCCGACACTGCTCTGCCGCGCAATCGTTGATGGTGATAGCATCAAGATCGTGCACTTCGACAGCCTCAACACCATCGTTCCGACTGGGCTTGTCGACAGCCTCCGCTACACCATCACAGTGACCGATCAAGCAACGGGGGCCGAGGAAACAAGCACTGCTGATGGTAGCCTGAAGGTTGGCAATGTCCGGATGCTGGCGCGCCAGGTCGGGCAAGCACTTCGCATTCACTGGCAGATAACGCCCCACCGGCAATCGCAGCTCTACCGCGTACGCATTATTGCACGTGCGCAGCCACAGCTTCCAGCCACCATTCCCATTCAGCAGCGGCAACAGCTGGAACCACTCTTGGCAGGCACCGACAATCTCCTCCGTAGCGAGGCTACGTTCCTCATCGGATACCTTGCCGAACAGCGGTTGCAACCGCAGCAAGCGCCGCCATCGCTCGACAGCGCACTCGAATTGCGCATTCGATCACTGTTCGCCCAACAACTCCAGTTGCAACCGAGTGGCGGCACATTTTCCATCGTTCCAGAGCTTCCCGTTGTCGAGACAATTCCATTTGTCACCTGGGAAAACCGCTTAGCAGTCTATGGTGCCTCGCTCGAGCGTGATATTGCCCAGGCGCCAATGGTCACTGGTATCGGAAACGTTGTCGTTACAATCGAGGGCAACGCGCTGCACCTCCGCGGTGTAACAACGCAGCCGGGCTCGGCGCAAGCACGCATCCGCCTTGTCCGTCGAGATGGGACAGAATCTTCGGCAAGTTTTACAGTTGTGTCAACTCCACTACAAGCACCGAGTGTGCCATCGGTGATGTATCCTGGCATTGAGTACCGTTTCGAGCCGAACCTTCCGCAGTTGAGCGGGACAACGCCGCGCGCCGTGCTTCGAGATGAAAGCGGCACGATCCGCGCATCCAGCAATGGCCAGCCGTTCTCGTTTACTGCCTCGATTGCTGATACGGGACGGCGATTTCTCTTCGAACGTTACGCCGGCACTGAGCGCATCGGACAAACAATCGCGATTTTCTGCGAGATGTTTCCTCAGCCGGAGATTGTCAGCATCCGCCGTGAAAGCGAGCGGCTTTACCACGTTGTCACACGCAGTTATGGATTAGCAAGCGACAGTCGCGCGCGCGTGCGGCTCGAGCTTGAGCCTTCGAGCGCTGGCCGCGTCCAGGAACTCTACGGCGACCAAAGCTTCGATACGGAAAATCACGTCCGACTCCAGCACTTCCGCGTTCAACTCCAAGCCACTGCGAGCATCCGTGCCCTCAACGGTTATGGGCAACGCTCTCCTGCCAGAGAATTGTCCCCGCGTTAGGGAGGTGTGCGCTTATCTTGCTCCCGAAGTGCACGGTAGTAACTCCGCACGTTGGCCAGATGCTCGCGGTACGTCCGAGCGAAGCGGTGTGTGCCGCTGCCATCTCCTGCCTTGCAGAAGTAGAGATAGTCGTGCACTTCGGGATCGAGCACTGCTTCGATGGCTCGAATACTTGGCGCTTTAATTGGCCCAGGTGGCAGCCCAACGATGCGGTACGTGTTGTAGGGATGCTCGATCTGGTAGTCACGGAATGAAAGCCGTCGCGGAGGAAAGCCGAGTGCGTACTGCACTGTTGGATCAGCTTCGAGTTTCATCCGACGCCGCAGACGGTTCCAGTACACTCCAGCCACGCGCCGATACTCGGTGGGAGTTGCAACTTCTCCTTCAACGATGCTGGCAAGGGTAAGCACCTGCTGACGGGTCAGTCCCTGCTGGCGAGCTTTTGCAGCAAAGCGCGCCTGCCAAATGGCATCGAAGTGGCGGGCAATGCGTCGGAGCGCGTGCTCGATCGGCTCACACTCAAAAAGGTCGTAGGTTGCTGGCAACAAGTACCCTTCCAGTGATGGAGCATCCTCCAGACCAACTGCACGCGCAAGACTATCCCCGACGATGAGACGATAGACGCGTGCAGAATCATCCTCGAGCCGACGTGCTAACGCGCCGGCAAGGTGAGGTGTTGTTTCCCCTTCGTAGATCGTTAGCGGCCGGATGAGCCGATTGCGTCCAGTGAGGAGATTACTGAAAAGCTCTGCGTGTGTTATCGCCGGCGAAAGTTCATACGACCCCATACGCATGCTCACACGGCGGAATTGCCCAACAACCCACGCAAGCTGCTTCCAGAGCCAGGGGAAACGCACTGCACCTTTCTGCTCGAGCATCTGGAGAACCTGCCGCACTGAAGTTCCTTCAGGGATGAACAGTACCTGCCTGTCTGGCAGCGGCAAGGGTGAGAGCAGTGCAAACGCAACCATGCCGATTGCAACAACGGCTCCGATGATGCTTGCAGAGAGGACAAGTCGTATCACGTGACCTTTTTGCATAGAGCATTGCAATCACCGGATGAAACCGGCTCGCATGGATAAACAACACAAGTGACGTAGTTTTGTAGCGGCTTGCCCACGATCCGTGGAATGACGGAACCATCACGTGCTCTCTGTGCGGCAGCTCTTGTAGAGTTCGGCGACATCCTACGCGTTTGGTGTATCACTCTGCTTTCTGGAAAGCTATGGACGTTCTGGCATCGAAACTTCGCGACGTGCTGCCAATCTTTCGCAACAAGCGTGCACAGCTGCTCGAGCGGTATGGCGACGTTGCTGTTGCAAATGTAACGGTCGAACAAATCATTGGCGGGATGCGAGGAGTACCGTCGGTGCTCTGCGACACCTCGTCGGTTTCTCCTGCGGAAGGGTTGCGCATTCGTGGCATTCCGATTTTGGAGCTCACCTCTGCAACCCCCGAAGAGATTTTCTTTCTGTTGACCACAGGGCAGCGCCCCAGTCAACAAGAGCAGCAGCAGCTTTCCTCACTGCTTGTGAGCAATGCACAGGTCCCCGATGAAGTCCTCGCGGTTTTGAAGGGGATGTATCGGCATGCGCATCCAATG
The DNA here is from genome assembly GCA_002898675.1 of bacterium HR20. Taxonomy (GTDB): domain Bacteria; phylum Bacteroidota; class Ignavibacteria; order Kapaibacteriales; family NICIL-2; genus NICIL-2. The sequence continues at coordinate 2,553 of BEHW01000053.1, read as the reverse complement.
GCAATGCTATCGGCAGGGTTGCTCGCGATGGAGCACCAATCGGAGTTTCGTCGAGCCTACGAGGAAGGTGTTGCCAAGGATCGGCTGTGGGAATACGCACTTGCCGATTGCATCCGATTACTTTCGACGATCACCGGCATTGCTGCAGCAATCTACCGCCTCAAGTTCCGCGACGGCAAGCTGATTGCTCCGGATCCTTCGCTTGATTGGAGTAGCAACTTTGCGCGGATGCTGGGCGTTAGCGATAGCCCTGCGTGGGCAGATCTTGTGCGGCTCTACCTTGTGCTCCACAGCGACCACGAAGGTGGCAACGTCAGCGCATTCACGGGCATCACCGTTGCCTCAGCGCTTTCCGATCCCTTCTACGCAATCAGCGCTGCGCTCAATGGACTGGCAGGCCCCCTGCACGGCCTTGCAAACCAAGAGTGCTTGGCATTCATCCTCGACATTCGCGAGCGCTACAACGGCGTCCCGAGTTTGGATCAGCTGCGTGATCTCTGCTGGGAGCGCCTCAACAGCGGCCAGGTTATCCCAGGCTACGGCCACGCGGTCCTGCGGGTCACAGATCCACGCTTTACCGCGTTCTACCAATTCGCCGAACAATATCAGCTCGACAACGACTGCATCACAATCGCCAAACGTCTCTACGAAGTGGTTCCCGATGTCCTCCGCCAGCATGGAAAGGCAAAAAATCCCTACCCGAACGTGGATGCGATCAGCGGCTCGCTCCTCTACGACTTCGGGATGACAGAGTACACTTTCTACACGGTGATGTTCGGCGTCTCCCGCGCACTCGGCATCTGCGCCCAACTTCTCTTCCACCGGATGGTCAACTCCCCGATTGTGCGCCCAAAATCTGTAACGCTCGACGAACTCGAAGCAATGGCGCAGCGTGCCACCGTCAACGCATAAGGCACCGGTTACACCGAGAAAAACCAACGCCCCGCCGGGAATTTTCCAGCGGGGCGTTTCTGTGTGCGGTCTAGTGGACTCGAACCACTGGCCTTCACGATGTCAACGTGACGCTCTAACCAACTGAGCTAAGACCGCAGCCGTTTGAGTGGTGCAAAAATACGGCGTTCAGCGGCTGCCTGCAAGATGCGCTGTATATTGCAACTGGCACGATCACTTCAACAAATCTCACCTCCTGGTCTGCCAGAGGGGTCGTGCGGTCTCGATAGTTTTTCATGTCCAACCAAATTGTAGGCTCTATGGTCACGCTTGCAATTATTGCATGTGGTGTTTTTGCATTGCTTGTCGCTGTGTTTTTTGCACGCTCAGTCCGAGCAATCCCCGTTGCCGAGGGTGCTGCCTCTCCGGAGGAGGCACAGCGCATCTCTGACGTAACCGCCGCGATCGCCGAAGGTGCAATGGCGTTCATCGCACGGGAATACCGCACGTTGGCGCTGTTCATGCTGATTTTCGGCTTCCTCATCTGGATGGCTGTTGACAACGGCATCTACACGATGCTAAGCTTCCTTGCTGGTGCAGGCACATCCATGCTCGCTGGTTTCATCGGCATGCGCATCGCAACCATCGGCAATGGACGCACTGCTGCCGCAGCCCGAGTTTCGTTACAGCGTGCGTTCAGCATTGCCTTTCGCTCCGGAGCGGTGATGGGCTTTGGCTTGACGGGACTGGCAATCATTGGGCTGATTGTGGTTTATCTTGCACTCGATGCCTTGCTCCCAGGGATCGAACGGCACATCCTCATGGAAATCCTCTCCGGCTTTGCACTCGGTGGATCGTCGGTTGCGCTCTTCGGTCGTGTCGGTGGTGGCATCTACACGAAAGCCGCCGACGTCGGCGCGGACCTTGTCGGCAAAGTCGAGGCAGGCATCCCCGAAGACGATCCGCGCAATCCCGCCGTAATTGCCGATAACGTTGGCGATAATGTCGGCGACATCGCAGGCATGGGTGCAGACCTTTTCGGCTCGGTGACGGAATCAACGTGTGCAGCACTCGTGATCGGTGCCTCGGCGTTCCATGTCATGCCAGAGCATGCCAGAGAAGGAGCCCTGCTCTTTCCGATCTTGGTCAACGCGCTCGGTATCCTGGGGAGTTTCCTTGCGCTCTTTTTCGCTCGTCCCAAATCGGAAGACTCCATCGAAGGCGCTCTCAAGGCAGCGCTCATCGTCGCAACCATTGCGATGGCGATCATCCTCTACCCTGTGACGATAGCACTTCTTCCGCCGACGTTCACGCTCGAAGGGAGCGAGCGGCTCTTCTCGAATACCGGCGTCTATTGGTCGCTCCTGACTGGCTTGATTTCTGGAATGCTCGTGGGGTTGGTCACCGAGTACTACACAGCACATCGCTATCGGACAGTCCGCTCCGTTGCAGAAGCTTCCCAAACCGGTGCAGCAACGAACATCATCTACGGCCTTGCGCTGGGCTACAACTCGGCGGTCGTGCCGATGCTCCTACTGGCACTCACCGTCGTTGTGGGTATTTCGTTTGCTGGCATGTATGGCATCGCGATCAGCGCGCTTGGGATGCTTTCGACAATCGCAGTGGGTCTGACTATTGATGCGTACGGTCCTGTTTCGGACA
>BEHW01000052.1 GCA_002898675.1 bacterium HR20 | reverse complement strand
GTAGGTATCACTCCAGCCGACACCGCGGGCGGCAATCAGGAGCCGTGCACTTGCAAGCAATTGCGTGGTGTCCGCTGCTGTCCGTGGGCAGAACGTGATCGTCAGTGTAACGGTCGTCTGCGGTGGCATCGGGTAGGGTAGTTGCCTGCCGCCGGGGTCATAGTAGGTCGAGCGAAAGGAAAACAGCTGCGGTGTGGCGTTCGGGATGCCGACACCATCAATACGGAGCGTATCAATGGTCATCGGATGGACCCGCGAATTATTGGCCAGCGGAATCTCGCGTGATACACATTCGCAAGGGCGGACGTAGCTGAAGTTCTGGATGCTGATCGGAGCATCCAGCCGGTAAATGACCGCCCGCCCACGGAGATCGCCGCTTGAACGAACGCTGTTGCAGGGCCAGTCGCTCTCGGCGGTGATTGGCGCATCGTACGTCTGGACGCTTGTCGGTGCAAAGCGCACAATTGCTAGCACTGAATCGCGCGGAGCGAGAACGACTGGCAGCGGTGGAATTGTGCCTTGAAGGGTGTAGCCTGCAGGCAGCACCAGTTGGCTGATGCGAACAGGGACTGGCGAAATGTTCTCGACAGCCAGCGTATCATCGCGAGTCTCTCCGACTTCCAGTGTGCCGTAGTCGGTCGTAGGGGTGACGTAGAGCTTCGGCGTGACGGAATTTGCGCGGATTTGAACGAGCCACTCCTCGCCGCTCGAAGAGCGATAGCGAATCAGTCCGACGATAGCGACATCTTGTTGGCCGCCAGCAGGTGGCACAAAACGGATTGCAATGCGCACTCGTCCCCCCGCTGGAATTCGGAGGGTCGGTGGAAGCATTGTCCGCTGGCCAGTGAGCGTGTCCACAGCGAACAGATAGCCGGAAGGATCATCGAGTCGGACGTTGCTGAGGATTTGCTCGATGCTCGATTCGTTGATGATGTCAATGGTTGCCGTGCTGCTATCGCAGGTGAGCACGCGCTCGATGCGCAGCACGGGGGGCTCGTAACGAAATCGCTCGATAATCCCCCGCCCATGGACAGGGATGCACGCCGTCATGTAGCAGCGCTGTTCAAACAGGCAGAGCGTATCGGTGTAGTCGAGCGGCTCGGTCGGTCGGAATGCCAGGATGTTGCTGAGCATTCGCGTTTGTTGTGGCGCCAGTTGAATGTTCCGCTGCAGGAGGATGAACTCTTCGCCTCGCTTGAGGTAGAGCGAAACGGTCATCACGTCGGTTGTGCTGTTGTTGCGGAGCACGACGTCTTGCCGAGCTTCTTGGCCGACGATGACATTGCCAAAATCAATCGCGCCAGTTGTGAATTGAACGTCGTTGTCGAGACCGCGACCGCTGAACGGAATCGCGATAACGAACTGGCATGGCTCACCGGGCAGGCGCGCGTAGAACACGATCGAATCGCGAACCATACCCGGCACGAGCGGACGAAAGCGGAAGTACTTCTCGAGTTCGCCTGTTTGGCTCGATGGAGCAAGGGTGTACGGCAGTCGGGGCAATCGGATCGCAACGAGCACGCGTGGAAAAACGACGCTATCAATCGTGAGCGGACGGCTGGTGAGGTTGTACCAATTCCATGCCTGCGGGGACGAGAGGTCCCCAGGGCATGTTGGAGGAAATTGCAGTGAACCAATTGGCGTTTGCCCATCTGCGCGGCGAATTGCGAAGACCTGCTGCGTGCGACCTGCAAGGGGGATAATGCCATTGCCTGGGCAGCGATCGGTCGAAAGGATGTAGAGGGTGTCCAAGAAGAGCGCCGTTGTATCCTGCGCCAAGAAGCGGACCGTGATGTCGGCGCACTCGCCTGGCTGGAGCACAATCGGGAATGCGCCACCACCGGCTGGGAACGCCTGGAAAATCGCCGGCTGCCGCGTCACAGCGCCGGTGATTGCGATCGGCTGGGGCGTGCCAAGGGCAGCACTTTCGTTGCAGATACGAATGGTCGTATCGAGCAGCGCGCGGCTCGGGCAGCGAGAAAAGAGGGTATCGAACGTAATGCGACTGGGGCGGTACGTCAGTTCGGTACGGCGGTTGAGCTGAATCTGCACGGTGTCGCTTGCACTGCAACGATTGGTGCCGGCAATGCGGACGAATGCTTGGATGTTTCCGGTCAAGTACCCGCTGTAGGTGACCGATGCTACTTGTGGCACCCCGCCAGGCGGAAGCACAAGCGATGCAGGACTAACGCGAAAGAACGAGCGATCCCGCCCTCCAACGGAGAGCGTGACACTGCTGCCGCACTCAGTCGTGTCCGCAAGCGTAATGAGCCACGTGCGCGTCGAATCGCAGTCCAGCTGTTCAGCGATGCTCTGCGGACTTACGGTCATGCTACGGGGAATTATCCGCGGTGGGGAGGGTGGTCGGCAGGTCGCCCCGCTAAACAGGCGCCCTTGGTTGCCATTGCCCGATGCATCACAGAGTGGTGTGAGGAAGTCGTTTTCCTGTTCGTTGCAGCGGAAGTAGAGCACAAGTCCTTGTTCGTTTCCTTCGAGGGAGCGGAAGCGATTGCAGGCAATCTCCTGGCGTCCGAGTGCCCGGTTCCAGATGCGGAATTCGTCGAGCTGGCCGACGAATGCTCGATTCTGCGGGGAGTCGAAAAATCCGTTGATGCTGCCGATTTTCAGCGCGGAGGCTGGATTCTGCGGCTGCCGAAGACGCGTAGCAGGGTACTGCGCATTGTAGGCAGAGTCTTGCATGACGCCATCAATGTACAGCCGGACGATGCCGGCATCGAACGTTGCGGCAATGTGCGTCCATCGCCCGTAATAGCTGCCGAAGGGGGCACTGGCAACGGTGTTGTCCTGGCTGCCGCGATTCTGGGGGCCGTTGACTTCGAAGGTGAGTTGGTCGCTTGGGGAGATCGAGAGCAGCCAGACGTCGTTGTCGTCGCTGTAGGGACCCCAGATGCCTGCGATGATGACACGTCCGCCACTCTGCCGCGAGGCGTTGATCCACAGTTCAACGGTCATCTGCGTGGAAATACTCCGCAGAGATGGCGAGGCAGCAACGTTGATGTAATGGTGGTTCTGGCCCGTTGCGACACTTCCGGTGTAGGCACGCCCGACGCAGGCTTTGTTACCATCGCACGGTCCCACAGCGGCAAGGTGAACAGTTGCCATCAGACTCAGCAACACAGCGGCGCACATTCGCATCGTCAATGCTCCGTATTCGGTTGATCGGAACGCTGCAAAAAACATACCTGGCACTATCTGCCTCGATGCTACGCGCAATAATACGCCCCACTGTTCTTCGTAACACTTGCTGGCGCACGATTCCCCTCTACCTTGGCGTTCCATGCAAATGAAAATCGCTGCAGCAATCGTGGCACTCCTTGCGCTTGGCGCATGCATTCAATGGCAGTCGCTGGGGTACTACAGCCGTGTTATCCTCGATGGGGAGAACTCTCGTGCAATTGAGGATGCTCCTCCGCTTCGTGCTCGGCCGCTCTGCTCGTTCGGTGGCGATAGCACGTGCGTTCGACTCTTTGTGGTGGGAGATTGGGGAAGTGGAATGCCAACGCAATTTGCTGTCGCACGCGCGATGGCGCTCGTTGCACGTACGGAGCGGCCCCATGCGGTGGTTTCTACCGGCGATAACTTTTATCCCAGTGGGGTGTCATCAGCGCAAGATCCGCTGTTCCGAGCTCGGTGGGAGCAAGTGTATGCGGACAGTGCGCTGCTCGTGCCGTGGATTATTGCGCTGGGGAACCATGACCACCGCGGCAGTATTGAGGCGCAAATTGCCTATGGGCGGCAGAATCGGCGTTGGTACCTTCCTGCACCGTACTATGCGGTCACGCTCACAGCAGCGCAGACAGCAGTTGCACTCTTTGTGCTCGATACTGACGAGCTGCTCTCCGATCGCGCAAGCCGGCGGCGGCAGCTTCGTTGGCTCGATAGTGCGCTTGCAGTGACCACTGCAACGGTGAAAATCGTCATCGGGCACCATCCACTCCGCTCGTATGGACTCTACGGGGATACGAAGCTGCTCGTCGAGCAGCTCAAGCCGATTCTCGATCGTCGCGGGGTAATGCTCTACCTCTGCGGCCATGATCACGATGTCCAGATTATCGAGCATCCGGGCGATCGCTTCGTGTGTGTCGTCTCGGGCAATGGGGGAAAATCGCGACGGACACGCTATGGCGCGTTTACGAAGGTTGCGTGGACAGGCGGTGGGTTCGTGTACCTTGCATGCCGCGCGGATACAGCGGTCGTGGCACAAGTTGTTACTGCTGACGCACGGGCAATATGGTGCGATACGCTGGGTGTGCACCGCCAGGGACTCGAACCCCGAACCCGCTGATTAAGAGTCAGCTGCTCTACCACTTGAGCTAGCGGTGCAAGCGGGCGCAAAAATACAGCACGCTCCACGAGGTACGGATCAAAAAACGCAGCGCGGAGCAATGATGCTCCGCGCTGTCGAGCCTGCGATGCGTTGGACCAGCCTTAAGGCTGTGATTTTTTTGCCGAGCGCTTCTTTTTGGATTTCTTCTTCTTCGCCGGAGCTACTTTATCTTGGTCGGCAGTGCTTTTCTTGACGACAGGCGTTGCCTGCTCAGATTGTTGCCCTTGCGATGTGCCTTTTTTCACTGTGGGCACTGCTTGCTCAGTGGTATGCTGCTCGGCTGGTTGAGGAGTGCTGCCCTTTTTCACGACCGGCGCTTGCGCAGCGGCGCTGACGGCAAGTGCTACAACGAGTGCAAGTGTCGTTTTCATCGGATCCTCCACAGTTAGCGTAGTGATTGCGACCCAATTTTCACAACAGGGGCGTTGACAGGCGACATCATGCCTTTGACCAACGCATAGGGCACGCCAACCGCTGTTTGAATCGAGTAGTCAATCTCGACGTACCGATTCGGCGATGTACCCTGGAGAATGCTTCCGCCGGCTGCTTTCAGCAAGATCTTTGCAAAGCGGTATTGGTTTGCCGGTGGGTTGGCGGAGTTATCAGGTGCAACCATTGCGTAGAAAACAATGCTCTTGGCTTGGTTCTGCAGATTTTCAATCATGATTTGCGCTTGTTTTTTCCCGGACCCGATTGCTTGCGATTCGAACACTGCCTCGAGCGAGTCAGCGACAACGAAATAGGGTACGTACCCTTGGGATGTGCTATCGCTGAAAATGATCGTCGCTTTGGCTAATTGCCCTGCCTGCGCTCCGCGAATGAAGCGCCCTTGATTGTCGGTATACGTGCTTGCTTGCGGTGAACCAAATGCCCAGTTGTCCTGGTTGTTGACGGTGCGGGTATCGAGGCAGACGTCCCACTCGGTGCCATTGGCGATGGTCAGATTTGTGCCATCGAGCAAGCGAATGCCGCTACCGTTGGCCGACGCGGTTTCAAATGCGCGGATCCCGCGGAAACGCTTTGCAACTGCCCACTGGATCGAGATGCCCGACGAGACTGTGTCGTTGGTGTACGCGGCGACGGTAAAGGTATAGGTCTTGTTTGCATCGAGGCCTTTGATTTCAACGATTGTTTCGCCTTTGCCTACAGTAATCGGGTTGAACGTTTGGGACCCACTGGTTGCAGTGATGCGGTACCCTTTGAACTCTGCGTTCGACTCCGACGGTGACGGTGTCCACTTGAGGCGGACTGTTGTTTCATCTATTGAAAGAGCCATCAGATTCGATGGCGGTGCAGGAATGAACGTGACTGGGGTGTTGGTGGTGTTATCCTCGCACCCAGCCAGAAAAAAACCGAATGCACCGAGCATCAGCACAAGAACGCGATGCTTCATTGCAACTCCGTGAAAAGTGGTGGAACATAATGCAAGAGCACAGACGCACTGGTGCAAAAATAGGCAGCACCTGGTTCGATGCGTCATCATAGCCAAAAAAACAAGCGGCTTGCACTGATGAACGTGCAAGCCGCTTTCCAGCGGTGAAGCGCTGCCGTGCTTACTTGGGTTGTTCGGCAGGCTTCTCGGACTTTTTGTGGTGGTGATGCTTTTTGCCCTTCTTTGCCATTGGCTCCGACGCTTTGTCCGCTGGGGCAGTCGTCGGGGCAGGCGATGTTGCGGGAGCAACCTTTGCTTCCGCAGCAGGCTTTGCAGGCGCTGCCTTTGCAGCGCTCTTTCCTTGATCGGCAGCGAGCATCACCTGTGCTGCCATGAGGGCAACGGCGAGCGTTGCCAGTCCGAGCTTCTTCATAGCGAAGACCCTCCAAAACAGAAATGGTGAAACACACATGCGCCGTATTTCTGGCACGCCGTGTGTTTTGCGTGCTCCTGGCGCGAGCACTTAGTCGCAATTGGCGGCGGCAACGTTACACGTGTACCAACATTTTAGTTTGCGTTTAGCCAGCATTCAGAATTGCCCCGCTGCTCCGCTTCAAAACCTGCTGCAGCTGGTGTTCGATTTGCTGGCGGTCGAGTTCGATTTCGAAGCCGACCGAAAGTGGCAAGCACCGATCAAGACGCGCAAGCAATTCCTCGAAGGCTCGGGCAGCTTCGTGGTAGCGAGCGAGCGCAATGAGAGCATGCGCCTTGTAATTGAGTGCCAGCGTTTGGTCGGGGACCTTCTGGAGCGATTCTTCTGCCCAGCGGAGTGCATCCTGATAGCGGCCCTGGACGCCGCAGATGTATGCAAGAGCGCTGGCTGCCGATGCTGCCAGCGGTGCCGAAAGCCCGATCTGGAGCGCAAAGCCAAATGCGCGTTCTGCTTCAGCGAAAAGCTGCATCCGCGCGAGCGTTTGCGCCAGTTGGAACCATGCGTAGGCATTGAGTGGCTCTTCTTGCACATGCTGGATGAGCAAGCGGTAGTTGCGGCGGACTTTTGCTTCCAATTGCTCAGGCGGAATATCGTAGCCGCGATGGTGGATGACGATCGGCGAGTGAACGATCGCGCCGCCGCACTCGATGATTGCAGGGGTGATTTGCTCGTGGACGCGTCCACGAAATGCGATGCGCGGATAGCCGTAGTTGCGAAACAGTCGGGGATAGGCGCCGCGGTGGGTTTCTCTGCCGCCTATGCCAACCCTATGGGGACTGACGATCGTGCAGAGCAAGCCCCCAACCTGTGGCGGCTGCTGTTGGAGCAACGCACGAAGCTGGCGTGCAGACTCAGCGTCGAGCTGCTCATCGGCATCGAGGTAGAGGATCCACTCCCCACGCGCATGGCGGAGCGATTCATTCCGCGCTGCGGCGAAATCGTCGCACCACGGAAAGCGATATACCTCTGCACCGAACTCTTCTGCAATGGCGATTGTGCGATCGTTCGAGCCAGTGTCCACGATGACAATTTGATCAACGCAATCGCGGACGCTGCGGAGGCAATCGGGAAGAACGTCTTCCTCGTCGCGCACGATCATCGCAAGTGTTACCAGCGGCTGCTGCGAGGATGGTTCTTTCATGGGATTCTCCTGGTGTATGGGCAAAACCGGTGGGGCTGTAGTAGGAGCGCTTTTGCGTTGGGTGGCCGTCGCTCGGGAATCGAGCATGCTACGCAAACGTTGGATGCGGGAGTGGAGAACATCGCGCGGAATTTCTACTGTGCCGATGATGGCGACCTGTGGCGAGGGGTGCTCTATCGCTTGCCTTGCGTGTTCGAATGCCTCGAGTGCTGCGCGCAGGTTGCCCTGACGTTCGTAAATGTCTCCGAGCAAAAACCACGGCATTGGATGATTGGGCACAAGGCGCAACGATTCCTGAGCGGCTGCGATCGCATCGCTGTCGCGCCCTTCAATTGCTGCGAGCACCGACTGTTGGAGGAGAATTTGCGGAAGCAGCGTGCCATTGGTCTGGGCAGTGCTGCGGGCAGATTCGAGATCGCCCCTTGCTCGATCGAACTGCCCGAGTGCCATCAGAGTCTTGGCGCGGTGGAGGCGGTAGAACGCGCTCTGCGGCTCGCGTTCGAGGGCATGGTCGAGCAGCCGAAGGTTCCGCTCTTGCTTGGGGCGGAGCAGCGCTGGATCGAGCGTGTATCCGTGATGTTCGATTGCAATGTTGCTGGGCGCGATGCGGAATCCTGCGCGAAGGATTGACGGCAGAATTTGCTCGTGCACGATGCCTTCGTATCGGAGACGCTCGTCATTTCGGAATAGGCGCACTACCTGCGTTGCATAGCGTGTCGGTGGTGCTCCGCCTGCAGTTGAAAGCGAGTGAACCGTCGTGAGGATACCGCCGATCGAAGGCGCTGCAGTGGCGATTGCGCTGGCGACGGCCTCTGGAGTGAGGAGCACCTCATCGGCGTCGAGGACGAGGATCCATGGTTGGCGAGCGTAGCGGAGCGATTCATTCCGCGCAGCAGCAAAATCATCGCACCAGTGGAAGTGGTGCACCTCGGCGCCGTAGCGAGAAGCGACGGTGGCAGTTTCGTCGGTTGAGCCAGTATCAACCAGGACGATTTGCGCAGCGATCGGAGCGACCGAATCGAGACACCTGCCCAAGCGCTCCTGCTCATCGCGTGCGATAATGCAAACGGTCAGTGGGAGTCGTTCCATCGGAGGAGGATAGAGTTCGTTCCATCGCAAGGGTCTGCTGCAAATGCCTTGCCAAGGTGGGGAGCGATGGCTACTGGCTATCGTCCTCGATGGACGGATCTGGAATGGCGTTGAATGCTATTCGCATTGGCGCACTCGACCGAGCAGGATGAGCAGTGGCGATGTACACTGCGCCGGGACCATGCCGGAGAATGATTGCATCGATTGCCGCTAATAGGCGGTGCCGTTGAGGATAGGAGGCAAAGAGTGGGAGCTCGAGTTGCAGGTGCGCTTGTGTGAGCTCAGTAAAGCGTATGCGGACGTGGAACGGCATTCGATGGCGCGGCCGCTGTTCCCAGAGGCTACGAAGGACAGCACCGAGCATGAACGGATCATTGGTTGGTGGGATGCGCATCTCCGCAGACCACTCCAGCGTTGGGAGAAACGTACATTCAACGGTTATTCTGCGTGCAAGTACACCATACCGTCGCATCCGAGCTGTGGCCTTCTGCATAAGCCGGTGCAGAACGGCAAATGCTCGTTCTTCGGTGCGCATTGCTGGTTCGAGAACGTGGGAATGTCCCACACTGCTGCGTTTCGTTGGGGTGCGATCGGTGCAGTTGCCCCGAAGGTGTTCATAGAATCGTTCCCCTTCGATGCTCCCCCAAATGTTGCGTAGTTGGTGCCTGGTAGCACGGTAGAGCTCGGCAACGGTGCGAATGCCGGCATGGTAGAGTCGCATTGCCATGCGAGGGCCAATGCCGCAGAGGTCTTGCAATTGGAGGTGGAGCAGACGGTCTGGGATGTCCTGCTCGGTGAGGATCGTTAGTCCGTCGGGCTTTTCGAGGTCGCTGGCTGTTTTTGCGAGAAATGGATTGGGTGCGATACCGATGGAACAGGTGATGTACTGACCAACTTCTCTGCGAATTGCGTCTTTGATTTTCTTTGCAATCGCGATAGCACGTGCTGGCTCTTGCTCGCGACCATGGAGTTCGCAAAGGACCTCGTCGATCGAGCATACCTGTGTGATAGGTATGCACCCTTCGATGATTTCGAGTAAACGGTGGTGCATTTCGACATATACCGCAGGATGAGCTTCCACCAAAATGAGTTCTGGGCAACGTTTGCGTGCTTCGCGGACCGGAGTGCCGGTCTTCAACCCATAGCGGCGTGCTTGGTAGCTTGCGGTAATCAGGCACGTCCGATCCGTCATCACAGCAACGATGCCGACCGGCTTATCCCGAAGTTCCGGGTGAAGCTGCTGCTCGACGGAGGCAAAGTAGGCGTTGAAATCAACGAAGAGGTACCGAAGCATTTCGCTGTGGAAGATGTTCGCAAAAATCTATCCTGCCTGGGAGTCGTACATCGTTATTGCGTTACTTGTTGCACGTTCCTTCGGAAATTTGTCGTGCAATGTGCTATCTTTGCACTGAAGTTTTACAGTCTGCATCACTGTTCGACGTGCAATTGACCATCTCATGCCCGATCCCCAGAAGGGTGACTCTGCCGCAGACAGCAGAGGGGACATGCGTTTTTGCTCTGTTGCTGGGTGAAAGGTAGTCCAAGTTCAGTACGCTCTGTGCGGAAGGTTCGAATCAATAACGAAATCACAGCACCAGTGGTGCGCGTCGTTGATGCCGAAGGCGGTATGCTCGGCATCATGGCTATTTCGGATGCGCTCAAGATTGCCTACGACCGAGGGCTCGATCTTGTCGAAGTTGCCCCGCAGGCAAATCCGCCCGTGTGTCGGGTCATTGACTTCGGCAAGTACCAGTACGAGCAGCACAAACGCGAAAAGCAACAGCGGAAGCAGCAGCACCAAACGCAGCTGAAAGAAATTCGCCTCAAAATCGTCACCGACACCCACGACTTGGATTTCAAAGCGCGTCACGCTCGCGAGTTTCTGCTCGAGGGCAACAAAGTCAAGGTAACGGTGCTCTTCCGCGGTCGCGAAATCACACACAAAGAATTCGGCGAACAGATTCTCCAGCAGTTCTGGCAGCGGCTCGAAGATGTTGCTAAATTCGATCAGCCCATCCGTGAGGAAGGCAGAACGATGACGATGATCCTTGCGCCCGACAAAGAGAAAATCAAAAAGTACCAAAAACTCATGCAACAACAGTCCAACGACGAGCAGGACTAACGATGCCAAAAATGAAAACCCATAGCGGCGCGAAAAAGCGCTACAAAGTGACCGCAACAGGCAAAATCATGCGCGAGAAGGCCTACCGCAGTCATATTCTCACGAGCAAGGATCGGAAGCGAAAACGATCGCTGCGGAAGACCACACTCGTTGATCGTGCGAATCTGGCGCTTGTTCGCGCCCAGCTCCTTCTCGGTTGAGCCTCGGAATGGGCGCACTGGGCAAACGTTCGGAAATGGTTCTGCTGGCTGCACGGGTTGACTGCTCTCCGTGCGCCGCAGTGTTGAGTGTATCACCAATTGACTGGAGGCATTCCAATGCCACGCAGTGTCAATAAAGCAGCAGCACATCGCAAACGCCGCCGGATTCTCAAGCGTGCCCGAGGATACTGGGGCGCTCGGTCGAAGCTGTGGACAATTGCCAAGCACCACATCGAAAAGGGCTTGCAGTATGCCTACCGCGACCGCCGAGCGAAAAAACGCGCATTCCGCCGGCTCTGGATTGTGCGCATCAACGCGGCAGCGCGGCTCAATGGGACGACGTACTCGCGTCTTATCGCTGCGCTCCATGCCAAGCACATTAGCATCAACCGCAAGGTGCTTGCCGACCTTGCCATGAACCACCCCGCTGCATTTGCAGCGATCGTTCAGCAAGCCATGGCAACGCCGAGTGCGGGGTGAGTTCCTTGTTTTATTTTTTTGGTTTGGTCCGATGAAGCTCTACGTTGGTAACTTGAGTTACCACACCACCGACAGCGACCTTGAGTCGCTCTTTTCCGCCTATGGCGAGGTCGCCGATGCGCACGTGATTATTGATCGCGATTCGGGGCGCAGCCGCGGATTTGGATTTGTGGACATGCCCAACGATGACGAGGCGGAAGCTGCCATCTCTGCATGCAATCAAATGCAGTTCATGGGGCGTACCATCACCGTCAACGAAGCACGCCCACAAGCGGAACGCCCACAACGTCACAGCCCACGCGGAGGCTACGGCGGCGGTGGTGGTCGCGGCGGATATCGTCGCTACTAATGCCTTCCGGGGATACCCCGGAGCCGTAAAACGCACCATGTGCACCATCGCCTGTGCGCTTTGAAAAGGCGCGCAAAGCCTACGGTACAGTCCGACTGATGTTGTGATGCAGCTCGTATTTTTGCGCTGCATCACAGCGTGGGGCTATAGCTCAGTTGGTAGAGCGCTGCAATCGCACTGCAGAGGTCAGGAGTTCGAATCTCCTTAGCTCCACTGTTTTTGTTCCTCATCTGCAACAACAACCCCATGGCAAAGAAAAAAGGCGCGCGAGTCATCATCACCCTCGAATGCACTGAGGCGGCAAAAGAAGGAAAGCCAGCATCCCGCTACACGACGACGAAAAATCGCCAAAACACCCCTGAGCGGTTGGAGCTGCGCAAGTACAACCCATTTCTCCGCCGTCACACGATCCACCGAGAAATTCGTTAGCGGCGCAGCAGGCGAAAAGATTCGTTGCTTGTCGTGATGATGAGCATGACGCCAATGACGGCAAGCAACACGTTTGCGCTCCACATGACTTCCGGAGGGAGAATCTGGCGATCGGCAAGCTTTTCACCGCCGATGAGGCATGCCCAGTAGAGGATGTAGAACCCTACACTGATGAGAGCGCTGGTACCGAACGACCCACCGCGCGTGCGTATCCCCAGCGGACATCCGACCAATACAAACACAAGGCAAGCGACGGGGATAGCGTACTTTTTTTGAATTTCCACTTCGTACTGCCGTGCTTGGCGGTCGGCGTCGTTGTACTGCCCACCGATGGTGCCAAGCTGACTTGCAACGATTGCGACGTGTTCTGCCCAGCTGTGGGGAGGCAGTGATGCAGTGTCGCTGAGCAACCGCGCAAGATGCTCCTCAACAGCCTGTTCGATCGAGCGCCACTGCGCCTGCTGTCGCTCGCGTGCTGCGCGGACAATGCGCTCCATATCGGCGATGCGCATTTCGCGGTCACCGCGGGCGATGGCTCCCTCTTGCGAACGTTCGAGCAAAAACCCATACGCCGGTATCACAACGTGTTGCCGCTCGAAGCGGATGTAACGGTAGTCGCCGCGCCGAATGCGGGAGTATTGATGCACATCTCCGTGGTAGAGTTCGAGCAACACGTAGCGATAGCTTGGCGAAAAACGCAAGAAGCCGCTGTCGGCATTGACGATTGTCAGGCGGTTGATGTCGCGCCGATCGTAGATCGTCACCCCACGTAAATGCTGCTGCGAAGTGTCAATCGCTCGTGCCAGGATTGTGTACCCTTCCAGCTGCGTGCTGAACTGCCCCGCTTGCAGCGCAAAGCTTGGCTTCTTCCGTTGAATGTCCATCAGCAGTGTTTTCGCGCGGTGGTTCGCGTCAGGGAGGACACTATCGTTGAACCAAAAGACCGCAAGTGTCAGCACCCCTCCCATCGCGATCACTGGCAGCATCATCTGCAGCAGACTCATTCCGCTTGCTTTCATTGCGGTGACTTCGTGTGTCTGCGCCAGCCGACCGAACGTGATGAGTGCTGAAAAGAGCATGCCGATCGGAACGGCCAGTACAACCATCCACGCCAAGTTGAGCACGATAAGCTGCGCGATGACCGTAGCACTGAGCCCTTTCCCGACAAGCTCATCGAGCACCCGGAGGAGAAACTGCATCAAAAAAAGGAACATCACCACGCTTGCTCCGAACAGGAACGGTGGGAGATGCGCGCGGATGATGTAGCGTGGGAGAATCACCATGGCTACTGCTTTGCGCGGAGCTGCGCAATCTTCTCCTCGAAAAACAGACGACGCTCCGGAAACTGGCGCGCAAGGATCATGTACGCTTTGATTGCTTGTTCGATGGCGCCTTGCTTTTCGTAAATACGTGCCATCGTTTCGCTGATAACGGTGGGTTCATCGGTTTCGGCCCCACTTTCGTTTGGTGCAGTAAGCGCTGATTCTGGAGATTTGATTCGTGCACGTTCCAGCCGCTCAGCAAGAAGCTCCAGGGATGTTTTCTGTGGTGAATCCGTTGTGCTGGTGTGCGTTGATTCTTGACTCGGCTGGCGTGCGCGAAGCTCGGCTTCTAACTGCGAAGGCGTTGAAGGTACCGAGGCGGCAGAACGCACGCGCCGTTGGCGTTCCGAACCTCGGATAGCACGGAAGGGGGGAAACTCAACTGCTGCAACATTTCTTTGGCTCAAGGAGGATTCGATGCGAAGAGGCGCAAATTCCAACCCAGGAATAAGCCGGATATTGCTGCTGCGGAGCATTCGCATCGCGCGGCTATCAATCGTTGCTGTTTCGACGATTCGCATCGTGGGAGGTGCATCGTTTTCCCGTAAGTGAACCGATGTACCCCTGGCTTCCTGTACATCATGAGTAGCAGGAGCAGCCGTGCTCTCAGCGTCCTGAAGCGTTGCCCGGGGTTCTTCGTCGAATGTATCTTCCGCCAAAGCCGACTGTGGGGCTTCGATCTCAGGAGGAAGTTCCTCCGTGGCAGGTTCAACAGGTGCTGCTTCGGATTCACGCGGCACCGGGTGCACTGTTTCCGCCGTCAGATTCCAGGCTTCATCCTCGCTTGGGACGGACAATGAGACAGGTTCTCCAGCGCCGAGGTCCTTTGATTCCGTGAACACACTGGGTTCAGTGGAAGCATTGGTCGTGTCCGGTGATCCTGCGTTGCTACCGGACTCTTCGGCAGAGGAGGGAAGTTCCACAATTGCGCCAAAGGTCTGATCCGAACGCAAAAGCTCCTGGAGCTGCTCATGCAACAGCGCAAGACCGCGATGGTACGGGAAACGTTGAACTGCATGCGCT
>BEHW01000051.1 GCA_002898675.1 bacterium HR20 | reverse complement strand
GACCGGCATCGTCTGTGCCCTGCAGCCTCGCCTGTCATGCTGAGCTCGGGTCAGCATCCCCTTCGACAAACAAGACCCTGAAACAAGTTCAGCGTGACAAAAGCCGTGACGGGAGCAGTGACCGGCATCGTCTGTGCCCTGCAGCCTCGCCTGTCATGCTGAGCTCGGGTCAGCATCCCCTTCGACAAACAAGACCCTGAAACAAGTTCAGCGTGACAAAAGCCGTGACGGGAGCAGTGACCGGCATCGTCTGTGCCCTGCAGCCTCGCCTGTCATGCTGAGCTCGGGTCAGCATCCCCTTCGACAAACAAGACCCTGAAACAAGTTCAGCGTGACAGAGGCGGTGGAATATGGCACAAGGGTGACCTCCACTGCCTACCCTTGGGAAAACCGTGCAGTAATTTCGCAACGTGTTCAACTCTTCTGCACTGACCATTGGCAGCAGTCGAATCAGCAATGATCCCGCTGGGCACTATTGCACCGCCCTTTCAGCTCTTCGAACCGCGGACGAATCAGTGGCGTTCGCTGGATGATATCGCATCGCCAATCGGCACTGTTGTCGTTTTCATGTGCAATCATTGCCCCTACGTAAAACACATCCTCCCCGCATTGCTCACCGTGGCACGAGAATACATTCCAAAAGGGATTGCATTTGTCGGAATCAATCCCAATGATCCGGTCGCCTATCCCGACGATAGCCCGGAGGAAATGAAACGGCTGGCAGAAGCGATGGATTTCCCGTTCCCCTACCTGTTCGACGAAACACAGAATGTTGCACGTCAATACAGCGCAACGTGCACGCCGGACATTTTTGTGTTCGATGGGGAGCGCCGATTAGTGTACCGGGGTCAATTTGACGCTTCTCGTCCAGGCAATAATATTCCGCCGACGGGTGCAGATCTGCGCAGTGCTCTCGATGCCCTTCTTGCAGGCAGCCCCATCCCCACTGAGCAGCGTCCTTCGATTGGCTGCAGTATCAAGTGGCGCACTACATCCGCTCCGGCGCACTGACCCCGAGCAAGTGCAGTCCATTGCGTAGCACCGTTCGCGTTGCCTGTGCCAACGCAAGTCGCGCACGAACTATCTCATCCCGCGGTGCACCGAGGATGCGGCACTCGTGGTAAAAGGTGTGGAATGCCTCGGCGGCGGTGTGGAGGTAGTCTGCGACGATGTATGGCGCAAGACTCTCTGCTGCACGGAGTACGACATCGGGGAACTGTGCAAGCACTTTGATGAGCGCACACTCGGCAGGATGTTCGAGCAGAGCAAGATCAGCCTCTCTGCGTACTTCGATTCCAAGCTGCTCGGCATTGGCGAAGACCGAACAAATACGCGCATGCGCATACTGCAGGTAGAACACGGGGTTCGTTTCGCTCTGCTCGCGAGCCAGATCCATGTCGAAGACAAGCTGCGTTTCGGCAGCACGCATCGCAAAAAAATAGCGCACCACATCGGCGCCTAACTCCTCGATGAGGTCATCGAGCGTGTACTGCTCTCCGCTCCGCTTGGAAAGTTTATACGGCACACCATCTTTGAGGAACGTCACCATTTGATGGAGCACAACCTTCACGCGCGTCGTGTCGTAGCCCAGCGCGCGGACAGCAGCGAGCACCTCCTGAATCGTCGCGATATGATCGGCACCGAACACATCCACGACGAGGTCATCGCCGCGGCTGAGTTTGATGCAATGGTACGCAATGTCCGGCAAACGGTACGTTGGCTCACCGGTGGATTTGATGATGACACGATCCTGCTCCAGGCCAAGCTTGGTGGTAGCAATCCACGTCGCGCCGTCTTTTTCGTACACAAGCCCGCGCTGGCGGAGCTGCTCCACGGTGCGTGCAATGTGCCCGTCGGTGTAGAGTGAGTACTCGTTGAAGTACACATCGTGGTGGACGTCGAGACGCTCCAGCGTTCGACGGATAGAAGCAAAGCACCAAGCTTCGCCTTTCGCGCGGCAGATGGCGAGATGTTCCTCTGACTCCTCGCGCAGCTGATCGCCGTATTCCTCCACAAGCTCGCGGGCAATCTCGACGATGTACTGCCCACGGTAGCCATTTTCGTCATCGAATGGGTAGTCATCGCCGAGGAGCTGGCGGTAGCGTGCATAGATCGAACGCGCCAGGTTCTGCATCTGCCGCCCAGCATTGTTGAAGTAGTACTCACGCGTGACGCGATAGCCGACTGCCTCGAGCAAACGTGCGATGCTATCGCCGAGCGCAACGTTGCGCCCATGCCCCGGGTGGAGCGGTCCAGTTGGGTTTGCACTGACGTACTCGACGTTTGCGCGTTTGCTGGCGTAGCGTTCAGAAAAGCCGAATCGTTCTCCCACTGCGTGGATACGCCGTGCGACGTCCGCGTAGTAGCCGCGAGCGAGCCGAAAGTTGATAAAGCCGGGACCTGCAATCTCGATGGCGGCGATCATCGCTGGATCGTATACCATCGCAGCAATCAGCTCTTCGGCAATTGCGCGTGGCGGCTTGCCGAGCTGCTTGGCTAGCTGCATTGCAACCGGCGTCGCAGCATCACCATGGCTTTCATGGCGAGGAAGCTCAACGTGTGGCTCTGCCTGATAGCCGAGCCGCTCGAGTGCATTGCCAAGCACGGTCCGGATGTACTCGAAGAACATAGCCTTCTTCTCGCATTAGTGAGAGTGTCGCTGGCGAATCAACCGTCCATCTGCGCTGAGCACGAAAAAGAGACCATCGCCCCAGAGTGATTCGAGCTTGTAGAACGAGCGTGCCTCGACCCGCATGAGGTGTACTACAACATCGAAATAATCGAGAATCACCCATTGGAGCGCTTCCCACCCTTCTGTTCGAGGTGCCGGAACGGAGGCGCTGGCCGTCTGCTGCTCGATGTACTCTGCAACCGCTCGGATCTGCTGCTCTGAAGCGCACGTCGCAAGGACGAACCAATCGGCAGGGGCACCATCAATCGCGCTGATATCAATGGCGATGATGTCCGTACACTTTTTCTCCTCCGCGCTGCGAGCACACAAGCGCGCAAGATCGCGCGAGGAGCGGAGAATCTGTTTTGGCGACGACGTGCGTTCTGTATCCTGTTCGCGCACCGTTGAATCTGGCGTGTTCTGCACCATTGTGACGTTACCGAAATGGTCGAAGTGTTGCCCAATCGTGGCCGAGCACAAGGCTGCAGTGCAATGCAAGGTCTGAATCGAGTTGGCAGACCACTGCCTCCTGGGGCATATCGAGTGCATACCGTACTTGCTCGGTGGCAAGACTGTCACCGAGATGATCGTAGAGAACGCTTCGGGGAACCTGATCTGGAGCGTTGGCAATTTCGACGACGTCGAATCCTCGCCGCCGTAAGTACTGCTGCACTGTTTGGGCAATGCCTGGCACCCCAGCGCCGTTGAGGATGCGGAGCTGAATGGCGCGCCCTCGCTGAACATCAACGATCGGCTCAATCGGCGGACGCAGGAACATCCGCCAGACGAACGAAGCTCCCAGTACGCCGACCACTACTGCAAGGACACCCGCAATCACGGTTTGGAAAGCACGACGGCGGACTCCCATCGGCGCTACTTGTACTGCCGCAGAAACTCCAATCGCTCTTGAAGTCGCGCAATCGGCACCAAAAGCTTGTCCTTGCCGAAGATTGCCTCCTCTTGCGAGTGGAAGACGATGTCGTAATCCTTGCTCATGACGATCGCTTCCTCAGGGCAGACTTCCTCGCACAGTCCGCAGTAGATGCACCGCAGCATGTTGATTTCAAACTTGACTGGATAGCGCTCCTTTTCGCGCTCGGTTTCACCTGCTTGCACTTCAATTGCCAGCGCAGGGCATACCCGTGAGCAGAGCCCGCACGCAACACAGCGCTCGCCGTCTTCTTCGAGCACGAGCACCGGCCGGCCACGATAACTGCCAAGCGGTTCCCAGCGTTCTTCGGGGTACTGACGGGTCAACTTTGGCTTGAACATTGTCTTGAATGTCAGCGCCAAACCCTTGGCGATCTCCGGCAGATAGAGCTTCTCCCAGAACGTCATCCGCTGTGCGCGGGTGTTCGTTGTAACGTTCATTGTGAGTAGTCCTCCAGTAGTGATGCCATCAGCGAACGAAGAAGACGATCGCACCCGTAATGACAATGTTCGCCAGACCGAGCGGCAACAGCACACGCCAGCCAAGATTCATCAGCTGATCGTAGCGAAAGCGCGGCAATGTCCACCGCACCCAGATGAACAGAAACAGCAGCACGCTGACTTTCCCGACAAACACCGCAAGCTCAAAAAGCACTCGCGGGAGCGTTCCTTCTTGCAATCCGAGCAGGGTGGGGAGAAATGGCATATCGTAGGCACCGAGGTAGAGCGTCGTCATCACTGCCGATGCAGTAAACATGTTGGCGTACTCCGCAAGGTAGAACAAACCGAACTTCATCCCCGAGTACTCTGTGTGGTAGCCACCGACGAGCTCCGGCTCTGCCTCGGGAAGATCGAACGGTGCGCGATTTGTCTCTGCAAACGAAGCGACAAGGAAAATCAAAAATCCCAGCGGCTGGAACCAAAGATTCCACCGTCCGCCGGACTGGGACGCGATGATCTGGTTCATATCGAGCGAACCGCTCACCATGACCGCTGCAACAGCAGCAAGGCCCATAGCAAGTTCGTAGGAAATCATTTGCGCCGATGAACGGAGACCGCCCAGCAGCGAGTACTTGTTGTTCGACGACCATCCGGCAAGGACAATGCCGTACACCCCAATCGAGGAGAGCGCCAAGTAGAACAGCAACCCAACGTTTACGTTCGGTGCAACGGCGATGAAGAGCTTGGTGCCATCATCGAGCAACAGGTAACTCGCTGGCGCAATCACACACAGCACCGAGAGCGCCACAGCGATCGAGATAATCGGCGCAATTCGGTGGAACGGCTTACTGGCGTTGTAGGGGACGATGTCTTCTTTCGTGTAGAGCTTGAGTACGTCCGCCAGTGGTTGGAGCAGTCCAAACGGCCCAACGCGATTCGGTCCGATGCGGTACTGCATCCACGCCGAAATTCGACGCTCGAGGTACACCAGCGCTGCTGCCACCACAAGCGCAACGTTGAGCGCAATCGCTCCTTTGATGAGTGTCAATACCAAGGAACTCATATGCGAACGCTGTGTTAGTCGGACTGTGGTTTCATATAGTGCGAGCGATAGACCACACCAACAGGTTCTGGATCGTTCCCGCGACCAAGTCGGATACCCCGATATTGGCGGAGCGCTTCGTAGTTCATTGCTCGAAATGCTTCCACACGGTCTTCGATCGCGGCGAACACCTCCGCTGCACTACGGTATGCTATCGAATGGCCGGCAGCTCCAGCAACGCCCGTTAGTAGCTGCCAGTGGGGCCGGCAAAGGCGGCGTTCGCCGTGGGTCCACCGATCGTTGGGAGCACCGAATTCATCCAGACGGCTTTGTGCCATCCCATTGATCCGTCGGAGTGTTTCTGCGGTCTCGACCGCTGGTTGGAGGTACTGGACCCATCCATCACAGTTCGTGAAGGTCCCTTCGATTTCGGCATACGTTGCCGCGGGGAGCACTACATCGGCAATCTCCTCAAGCTGCGAGTGATTGCTAAGCTGGGCAATAATTGCACCCCCGCTACCAAGGAGTTCTTCCCAGCTGCTGCTGTCTTGTTCGGCAAACGGATCAGCACCGATGAAGTAGATCACTGCAGGCATGCGCTCGTGCATACGCTGGAGCAACTCCTTCCATGTCGTGCTCGGAATGCCGAGCGCTCGCAGGCCAGTAGCGTTTGCGTTTCGATCGCTCGAGCGAAGAAAGTCATCGCCGAAGGTGGGATCGTTTCGCTCGACAAATGCAACGTGTTCGATGCCGAAGGCTGCAGCACATTCACGCGCGACGAACCCATCTTCGTTGGTTATTGAACCAGAAAGAACCATCATCGCATCGCCTCGTGCGGTGCTCAGCAAGTCAGCGACAGCGCGGAACGCCTCCTCGAACGAAGCAGGCGCAAGCGCCCCATTGCGACGGACAGCCGCACCACTAATGCGCCCCGAGTTCACCCACCGGTACTGCTCCAGCCGCCCGGCATCGCACATCCAGTACTGATTGACGTGCGGGTTCGGGCGAGGCTCCAGGCGCAAAATCTGGTTATCGCGCACGCCAATGTTGATGTTACAGCCACGCGCACAGCCCGGGCAAACGCTCGGGGTGAAGCTCATCTCCCAGACACGCGACTTGAAACGAAAGTCCGCGCTGGTAAGCGCTCCCACCGGACACAGCTCAATGACGTTCATCGAGTACGGCGAATCGAACGTCGTCCCCTCGAACAGCTCGATCGTGACGTGATCATTCCGCTCAACGAAGGTCAGTACTGGCTGCTTGGCAATCTCGTTGGCAAAGCGAATGCAGCGCGAGCAGAGGATGCATCGCTCGCCATCGAAAATGATGCGATCGCTCCATGCAACACGCTTTGGTTTATGCACTTTTTCCTCCACGAAGCGACTTTCCCCGCGCGAGTGCTTGAAGGCATATTCTTGGAGCTTGCACTGGCCGGCTTCGTCACAGATCGGGCAATCGAGTGGATGGTTGATAAGTAGAAATTCCATCACCGCGTTTTGTGCGGCGATCGTTTTCTCGCCCACCGTATCAACAACCATTCCATCGGCTACAGGTGTCGCACACGCGATTTGAAGCTTCGGCATCCATTGCACGACCGGGTTCCCTTCTGCATCGCGCTCGAGAGTACCATCGGCGCCTTTTTTGTATGAGCCGACGCGCACTAAGCACATCCTACAGTTGCCCGCGACACTGAGCGCAGGATGCCAGCAGAAGTGTGGGATGGCGATACCATTTTCGAGTGCAGCTTCGATGATGGTCTTGCCCGGCTGGGTCTCGATTTTCCGGCCGTCTATCGTAATGGTTGGCATGGTGCGTTGCTCAACAACTGGTGATGATCGGGCATGCACACCAACAGCGAACATCCCGCAGATAGTTCGCTGCCAGGCTGCACTGCGAAAATAGCATTTGCCTTCTCAGGGATAGAACCGCATGCCAATGGCAACGTCCACTGTCGAAGCAAAGCCTGGCGCAATCGTCACCAGTGGGCCCAATTCGAGGAAAAATTCCAGCGGAACTCCCCGCGGAAGCACATCAACGCCGAACATTCCCCGCACTCCGATCCGGGTCTCGTCACGGTCATAGTATTTGTACCCGCGATCTCCCCACCAGCGGACGCCTTTGCCAAAGCCGATCGCCAGCCCAACGTCGCCGTACAGCAGCACGACCGAACTCCGGAACGCATTGAAGTGCCAGAGGTAGTCAATGCCGATCCGTGGCGCCCCGTAGTATGAGCCGCCCAGCGAGGCAGCAATCGCCTGGTCGCGGCTCACCCAGTGCTTGAGCGTCAAGCCCGTTGGGTCGCCGAGAATAATCCCGAACCCTGTTCCTCTCTGAGCAGAGGCGATCGTCACCGCCAGAAACGCACAGCAAATGACTCGGTAAAGCATCCTCAGAACCTCATTGTTGAAGCGATTCGAAGATAAGCAAGTAGCTTTCGTATCGCTCGTAGGGAATCTCGCCACGCTCGACAGCAGCACGCACTGCGCACTCTGGTTCGTGCGTGTGTGTACACGGCAAATACTTGCACTGCGGATAGTATGGATCGAAGTCGTGGAAGTAGAATGCCAACTCCTCGGGGTGTAGCTCAGCGAGCGCAAACTCTCGCAAACCGGGTGTATCAATGAGCGACCCCCCGACTGGCAAATGGAACAGCCGCGCATTGGTCGTCGTATGGCGGCCGCGCTCATACTTGCGGGAGATTGAGCGCACTTGCTGAAGCGAGATCCCAAAGCATGCATTGACAAGTGCCGACTTCCCCACACCGGACGCACCGACCAGGACGCAGGTGGCTCCTTCGGCAAGCGAGCGAAGCTCAGCGATTCCATCGCCGCTGATTGTGCTGGTCAAGCACACACGAAGCCCTAAGCGATCGCGGTAGTATGCAATGGCATCTTCAACCTCGCGTGGAATTGGCAAATCAACTTTGTTGAACACAACGATTGGCTCGACACTTCCTTGCTCGGCAGCGACCAAATGCCGATCGAGCAATCGCCGGCTAAAGTGCGGTAACGTCACCGAGTGGACAAGAAACGCCCGATCAACATTGGCAGCGAGAACCTGCACCTGCCGCTCCGCAGGCGAACGCCGAAAGAGCTTCGTCTGGCGCTGGCGGACGTGCAGGATGACACCTCGGCGATCATCATCCGGTGTAGGTGCAAACTCAACCCAATCACCAACAGCAAGCAGGGATTCAGATTCACCGTTGTCGGTTGTAACAACACCACCAGCAATGCACTCATGCGTCGGCGTAAATGGCTCGCTGTGTGGTTGGCTGTAGGCGCGTTCTTCCTCGACAAGCCAGAGGCTGCTTGCAACACCAACGATCCGACCGGCAAACGTTGCCCGCGCACGGTGTTTTGCGGGATCTTTTTTCAGTTGCGTTGACCGCGCAATGGAGCGTTCCTCGACAGTATCACCCTCGATGCGCACTGCATCTCGGCGGAGAATTGATTTCCGGTGCGGCTTCCGACGGAACGTAGCCATAGTCTCGAAACAACACAACCACAAGCTGGCACAAATATCGCACGCGTTGCGCAAGGAGCCGAACTCGACCGCGATTCGCTAAGTTTGCAGTAGTTCATTTTTCAGCGATTCTGCATTGTCGAACTATCGTTGGGTATTGCGTGATCAGCCTGATGAATCCATCGTCTCGACGCTCAGCCAGCACTTAGCCATCCCCCGCCCGATCGCGCGCGTCCTTGGCTCGCGTGGGTTGCAGACACCTGCAGATGCTCAGCAGTACTTCGCCCCGCGACTGGAGGACCTGCACGATCCGTTCTTGATGCAGGACATGGAGCGAGCGGTCGAGCGGATCGAACAAGCAATTGCGCGCGGCGAGACGATCTGGATTCACGGCGACTACGACGTTGATGGCACTGCCTCGACGGCGATGCTAGTGGAATTCCTCCGCTGGCTCGGCGCACGTGTAGCGTACTACATCCCAGACCGTATCACCGAAGGTTACGGCGTTTCACTGCAGAGCATCAACACCGCAGTCGAGGCAGGTGCGCGAGTGCTCATCACCGTTGACTGTGGCATCACCAGCACGGAGATCCTCGCGTATGCGCGGGAACGGGGACTCGATGTGATCATCTGCGATCACCACGAGCCAGCAGACGTTCTGCCGAGCGTCTTTGCGATTCTCGATCCACTCGTGCCAGGATGTCCCTATCCGTTCAAGCATCTTGCTGCCTGCGGCGTTACCTTCAAACTCATCGAAGCAATCTGCCTGCGCCGCGGCTTCCACGACCGTGCCTTTGACTACCTCGATTACGTCGCAATCGCCTCGGCTGCCGACATCGTCCCGCTCGTCGGCGAAAACCGCATCCTCGTTGCTCATGGACTACGCAAACTCAACACGAACCCGCGTCCCGGTTTCCGCGGGCTTCTCGACTGTGTCGGCGCAGACTATGGAAGCATCACAACGTCGAGCATCGTCTATGGCATCGCGCCACGGATCAACGCAGCCGGCCGGCTCGGCGATGCACGGCGTGCCGTCGAGATGATGATGCAGCCCAATCCCCTGCTGGCATTCCGCATTGCACAGTCGCTCGAGCATGACAACCGAAAACGCCGGTCGCTCGACGAAATCACCTACGAACAAGCGCGCCAACACGCAGAGCAGTTGCTCGCCCATCAGCAGCGGCGATCGCTTGTACTCCATTCGGCGTCGTGGCATCCAGGCGTCATCGGGATCGTTGCCTCGCGTCTGGTGGAAAAATTCCACTTGCCGACGATTCTCCTCACCTCCGGCGACGATGGCATCGCCAAAGGTTCAGCACGGAGCATTCGCAACTTCGATATCCACGCTGCGCTCAAACGCTGCGAATCCCTCCTCCTCGAATTTGGTGGACACAAGCACGCCGCAGGTCTTGCCCTGCGTCTGGAAAATGTCCCGCTCCTTTCCGAAATGTTCGATAGCATCGCAAGCGAGCAAGTCACTGACGACATGCTCCTGCCGGAACTGACAATTGATGCGCCAATGGAGCTTATCGAGCTTACCCCGAACATGCTCGAGATCCTGCCACGCTTTGCTCCGTATGGCTTCAACAATACCAAGCCGCTCTTCCTCGCCACAGGAGTCCAGCTCGTCGGGAGCGTACGCACCCACGGTCGCAACCAGAACCGCTTCCGAGTCCTGCAATCGAACTTTGCCATTGATGCCATCGCCCCGAGCGAGGCTGCATCGGGCATCAAGCGGGATGTCCCACTTTCGATGATTTTCAGCATCGAGGAAGAAACCAAAGGGATTCCGTTGCTGCGCGTGCGGGATATACGGCCGTCGTCCGATCAGAACCTCCAATCGGAGCTGAACTGATACTTTTGCCCTCGTCCATTTCGGGATAGCGATGGCACGGCGATTGACCGAGGCAGAATCGGCAAGTCTGCTCAATGAAGTTGGGCAGATCGAACAGGCGCTGGCAACTTCGTCGCTCGAGCGATGCCGCTTGCTCGATGAAATCCTCCGCGCAAGCTACACCCTCGCAACAGACGATGAACTGCAGACCTTCGCGAGCGTTGCTTCGCGGCAGGTGTACGTCCACCAAGCGCTCGGGGTCCCTCCCAATCTTGCTGTAGCGCTGGAAAAGCTCCGCACGTGGCTCTACCGCACAGTACGTCAGCGTATCGAGTACCCGCACGCACAGCTTCAGCCTGCATTTGCGCTGATCGGCCAATGGCTGAAGTGGCATCAGGGAGCAACGGGTGCCGATCTCGATGCCTTGCCACTTCCAGACGAATCCACCCCAGACGAGCCGACAGCACTTCGCATCGTTGCACGGGAACGTTCGGCCATCCATCTCGACAGCGGCGCTGAGATCCCTGTCATTCATGGAACGATCGAAGCAAGCAACCTGCCCGTCGCACTCCAACTCCACCGCCGATGGCGCCAGCTTGCAGCTGCTATCCGCCAAGGAACCGTGCTCGGAGTCATTGCACCGCGCTGGCTTTCACCCGACACTGCAGCGTGCACCGATACAACGCTCGTTATCCTCGAACCCGATGTGCTGCTCGATGTAACAACCGTTGCAGAATGCTTTACCGGCAGTACCAACACACACCTTCGTGTGCTGTTGCAGATGCTTTCGATGGACACCCCGAGTGCTGCAACAGTGGTTGGTTCTGTCGTCAACGCATGCTTCGATGAGCTCCTGGCTGATCCTGAGGTCGAACCGTCGCGTGCCATTGAACGTGCCCTCCGCGCGCGGTACTTAGACGTGCTCGTGGCAGTGCAGCATGGGTTGCTGAGCCTGGAGCAAGTCGAACAAGACGTCGGGATTCACCTCGACGTCCTCCGCCGCGTGATCCCCCACCTTCGCGGGCAAGCAACGACGGAGCCAATGTTCATCGCTCCACGCTACGGCGTGCAAGGTCGCATTGACGTGCTTTTGGAAGACCGCGAACGTCCCGCGTACAAAACAATCATCGAGCTGAAATCGGGTGCGCCACCGACTCAGCTTCAGCGTATGGTCAGCCAATCGGGTACCCACATCACCGTTGGGATGCGTCCCAATCACCTGATGCAAATTGCTGGTTACAACCTTCTGCTCGATGCTGCATTTCCTGGATGCCAGGGAACAAGCCAAATTCTCTACTCCCGCTCAGCTGAAGAACCTCTCCGGAACGCGCCGAATCTCCATGACTTCAAGGCAGATTTCCTGGCGATGCGCAACAAGATCGTTGCGATGTACCACGACCTGGCACATCGCCGTTTCCGTGCGCTCGACCAGCTGGCGACGCTCGATGCGGCTGAGGCGCCACCGGTTGATCGCCAAAAACTTCAGCAGTGGCAACAGGCATTCGGCAGCCTGGATGAGCAAGAGCGGCTCTATCTGTATGCCTTCATTGCATTCGCCTTCCACGAGTGGATTACAACGATGGTCGGCAGCCCTCTGCGCAATGGCGGCTATTCCTCACTCTGGCGGTCCGCGATTGAGGAAAAAAGCGAAGAGCTGCGCTCGCTTACCTTCCTCCGCTTCGACCCAGATGCGAGCAACTGTGAACGTGGCTTCCTGACGTTTCGTTTCACCGAACGAACTCCACCGGTACATCCATTCCGCACTGGTGACATCGCAGTGCTCTACCAGCATGATGCGCTCTTGCGCGGTGGTGATACGATTGCAGGACAAGTGTTCAAGTGTACGGTACGGTCCTTGGGCCGGGATCACATTGTCCTCAGTCTCCGCAACAAGCTCTTTGACCGCAGACTCTTTGCCAGCGAGGGTTTCTGGGCGCTCGATCCAGACGTGCTCTCGATTGGTATCGAGAGCATGGTCCGTGCATGTGGGCAGTTCGCGCTTGCACCTCGAGAGCGCAGGCAACTTCTGCTTGGCAACATTGCGCCACGAAGTCAACCGCTGGCTGTTCCACGGCCGGCTCGGCTGACCGATCTGCAGTACGAACTGCTCAGCCGCTGTCTTGCCGCACAGGATTACTTTTTGCTCGAAGGGCCGCCAGGCACAGGGAAAACCAGCACGATGCTCCGCTCCATCGTGGATCACTTGCTGTCCGATCCACGCGAAGTAATCCTCTGCACTGCACTGACCAATCGTGCAGTGGACGAAATCTGCTCGGCACTTGAGCACCTCTGGAACGATGGCCTACTGCTGCGGTTGGGTTCGCTCCACGCAACCGAACACGACGCACTATCCTTTGCTCAAGCGGCGCAAACGCAGGACTTTGCGGAGTTAGCGTTGCAGCTCCAGCGTGCGCGTGTCATCGTAGCGACGGTCCCCTACCTGAATGCAAACCTGCATCTTTTCTCGTTGATCGCGCCCACAACAGCAATCGTAGATGAGGCTTCCCAGCTCCTGGAGCCGCATCTGCTCGCTCTTGCGGTACGTGTAGAGCGGATGGTGATGATCGGAGATGTCTGCCAGCTCCCAGCAGTTGTCCAGCAGGATGAGCGCGGATGCAGGGTCCAGCATCCACTCCTGGAGGCAATTGGTGTTGAGCGACTCGATCGCTCGCTCTTTGAACGGCTCCTGCGCTTGGCAAAGCGCAATCGCTGGACCCATGCGTACGGTCGGCTCACTGAGCAAGCGCGAATGCACCACCTGGTCGCACGCTTTCCCGGCACGCAGTTCTACGGCACAACGTTCCGTTCGATGCATCGTTGGCAGGACGAGGCGCCTGATAAGCTCCCAATCGAGGCGCTGCCACTGCTCCTGCGCCACCGACTTGTTTTTGTGGACACTCCACGCGAACCAGCAAGCGGCTACAACCGTGCAGAAGCCCAGATCGCTGCTGCATGTGCACGCGCCCTTGCCCACGGAACGACCAATCGCTCTCTGAGCGAGGCAATCGGCATCATCACTCCCTTCCGCAAGCAGATCCGCACTATTGCCGAGTTGCTCGGAGACCTAAGCCAGGAAGTGACCATTGACACCGTTGAGCGTTTCCAAGGCTCTGAGCGCGACCACATCATCGTCTCGTGTGCAATCAACAGCCGTCAGCACCTTCGGCTCATCGAATCACTCACCGAACTGGACGGACGAACGATTGACCGGAAGCTGAACGTCGCTCTCACGCGCGCGCGGCACCAGGTTATCATCATCGGCAATCGCCAGCTGCTCGAACTGAGCCCACACTACGCAGCACTGATTGGCTTTATCGAGCAGCACGGTATCATCACAAGCGCAGCGACCGCAACGGAAGAGCTTGCTCCCTTTCTCACCTCTTGTGAACACCATGCGCATCATCGGCATTGACCCTGGCTCGCTTATCTGCGGCTATGGCATCATCGAAGCTCAAGGCAACAGCCTGCGCCTGATCGAGTACGGCGTTGTCGAGGCACAGCGCAAAAGCCCAGCCCTCCCCGAACGACTTGCGTTGATCTACGAGCGGCTCCGTGCCGTTGTTGAACGAACCAAGCCGAGCGCCGCAGCAATGGAAGCGCTCTTCTATGCGCGGAACGTCCAATCACTTCTGAAGCTCTCGCATGCACGAGGTGTCGCAATGCTCGTGCTAGCGCAGCATAAGCTCGCTGTCGCTGAGTACGCCGCACGTCTTATCAAACGGAGCATTGCTGGCAAGGGGAATGCATCGAAAGAGCAAGTTGCATTCATGGTTCGCTCGATGCTCTCGATCGAGGAGACCCCGGAGTTCTTCGATGCAACCGATGCGCTCGCTGTAGCGATCACGCATGCCCTCCGTGCCTCCCACAACACACAGAGCCGGACGAAAGCCTCGAGCTGGCAAGAGTTCATCGAGCGCAACCCTGATCGAATCGTTCGGCGGTGATGCTCCTTCTGGTGATCTGCGTTAGAGTGTCCGCGCGTAGTCTCGCGCAATGAGTGCAAGCTCTTCCAATCGCTGATCGACAGCGTGGAGGAACGTTCCAGGCCGATAGCTAAAGTCTGGCAACATCTCCCCAGCTTCCATGCCGGTCAGGATTGGGATGCCTTCGGTGAAGTGACGAATCGCCCAAATACGGAAGCGTCCATTGCGCGCTGCTTCGAGCAACGGTTCGGGCAGCATCAGGTCGGCGACGTTCTGGTGCGGAATGATGACACCGTGCGATCCATCGAGTCCCTGTTGTTGGCAGATTTCGAAAAAGCCGATGATTTTTTCGTTGACACCACCGACGGGTTGAACGTCGCCTTTTTGGTTGATGCTTCCGGTTACGGCGATTGATTGCAGAAGTGGCACTCGTGCCAGTGAAGA
>BEHW01000050.1 GCA_002898675.1 bacterium HR20 | reverse complement strand
TATTCGTTTGCTTTTGCCAATCGCTATCGCGATGGCTTGGTGATTCCGTTCAACTTCGATCGTCGGCACACGCTCAGCATCGTCGGGGGCTACCGCATCAGCGCAAACCTGGATTTGAGCTTTACCTTCACCTATGGAAGCGGCTTCCCGTGGACCTATCCCGTCGGCATCAAGCCACGCGTCGTCCAAGTGCGCAATCCAGAGACCGGCCAAGTAGAAGCAAAAATTGACACCGATTGGCGCGGTGTCGTCTTCGATGTGGATCGGGGTGGTATAGCCAACATCAACCGCGGACGGCTCCCGGACTACCACCGGCTCGACGTACGACTGACGACCTACACCAATTGGTTCGGCTGGCGGTGGAGCTGGTATCTGGACGTTATCAACGTGTACAATCGGCAGAATGTCATCGGCGTGTTCTACCGTGTCAATCGCGAGACGCTCGAGCTAATCGAACGCCGCTCGACGATGCTGCCAATCCTGCCGACGGTCGGGTTTAGCGTGACGTTTTGAGTTCCGCCAGCGCGAGCTGACCGCACGCTGCAGCGATGTCTACTCCGCTGGAGCTGCGCACCATCGTCGGAATGCCAGCTCGACGGAGCATTTCGACGAACGCTTTCAGCCGTTCACCGCTGGCAGGACGGAGCTCTGCAGCAAGACCGCTTGGATGCGTAAAGCCAATCGGATGGAACGGGATCACGTTGACTTTCGATGGGACACGCCGCGCAATCCGAACTAAGCGGCGAGCATCCGTCTCAGAGTCGTTGAGTTGATCAAAGAGGATGTACTCGTAGGTAATTTCCCGCCTGGTCGCACGGTAGTAGTACTCGGCTGCTTCGAGCAGTTCAGCAATACTCCACCGCCGCGCAATCGGCATCAGCCGGCGCCGCAGCTCGTCGGTCGTCGCGTGGAGCGAGATGGCAAGCTTGACCGAAATCGGCTCCTCGGCTAATCGTGCGATCGCGGGCACAATACCCGCAGTCGAAAGCGTAATGTGACGTGGTGCGACAAGCGGCCGCTTTCCCCATGTCATCAGCCGAATCGCTGCGGTCACTGCCTCGTAGTTGAGCAGTGGCTCGCCCATCCCCATGAAGACAACGTTCGTGATCCGCTCGCCCAGGACTTGCTCAGCAAGAAGAAATTGGCCGATGATTTCTGCCGTCTCGAGATTGCGGTGCAGCTTCAGCGTGGCAGTCGCACAGAAGACACAGCCGAGTGGGCAGCCTGCTTGCGTCGAGATACAGAGTGTGCGCCGACTTCGTCCGCTCCGCATTTCGCGTGGTATCCGCACCATTTCGACCTGCGCTCCGTCGAGCAATCGGACGAGCATCTTCATGGTGCCATCGGAGGCTCGCTGCATCGAACCCAGCTCGAGCGGCAACGCGATGAACACATCCGCACAGCGCTGGCGCAACGCATCAGGCAACGTGGTGATCGTGCGCAAATCGAAGCGACGCTCTACCAAGTAGCTGTGGAGCAATTGCTGCGCTCGATAGCGCGGATACCCCCACTGCTCCACAAGCGCTTCCAGCTGCTCGGGAAGAAAATTTCCGAGGAGCTGTTTCCCAGCGAGAACATCAGGTGCAAGAGTTCGCATATTTGCCTGCCGTTTGTCGTCGGTGAACGCATCGCGATAGCACGAACATCGCGTGTGGGTATCCATCAACGGATGGACGGCCTGGAAATTTCACTGGCATGCGGTACCTTGCGGTGTCAGTTCTGATCGTTCCATTGTCAAATTGAACGCCAATGCACACGCGCGAGAGCAGCTCGCTGTGGATCCTAGCATGGAAGCGGCTGCGCCGCAACCGAGGCGCACTTATCGGCCTTGGTATTCTTGTCGTGCTCGTGGTTCTTGCTGTCGCAGCACCGCTCATCGCACCGATGGATCCAACCGTTCAGGTGCTCGAATATGCAATCAAGCCTGCGATGTTTCGTGGGAACGTCCTCTACCGCACAAATCCCGTCCACCCTGATCGCCCAAGCATCATCGCGATCGAGTCCTACCGCATCCTCAGAGATTCAGTCGAGTACACGGACCTACTCGGACGACAATTCCGCATCCACCGCTCCCAGCTCTGGGGATCGAGTGAGCGGGACTGGCATGCCCAGCCACTCTACATTCTCGGAACGGACCATTTCGGTCGCGATGTGTTTAGTCGGCTCGTGTATGGTGCGCGTGTTGCGTTGCTGGTCGGGCTGATTGCAGAATCGCTGGCAATTGCGATCGGTGTCCTTGTTGGCTCGCTGGCAGGCTACTTCCGCGGGTGGGTGGATGACGCGCTCATGTGGCTGACAAACGTTGTTTGGTCGTTCCCTACGGTTCTGCTCGTGATTGCATTGAGCGTGATTCTCGGGCAGGGTCTTTGGCAGACGTTCGTCGCGATTGGACTTTCCAGTTGGGTTGATATTGCCCGGATTGTCCGGGGGCAGTTCCTCTCCCTTCGCCAAATGGAGTTCGTTCAGGCTGCGCGTGCGCTTGGATTCGGCCCCTGGCGCATCATGCTGCGGCACATGCTGCCGAATACGCTTGGATCAATCGTTGTTGTCGGTACAGCTGGGTTTGCAACGGCAATTATCCTGGAAGCAAGCTTGAGCTTTCTCGGTCTTGGGATCCAGCCGCCGACCCCATCCTGGGGACGCATGATTCAGGATGGACGTGGGTACCTGTACGTCGGTGAAGGCTTGGGGTTAGTGCTCTATCCATCCATCGCAATTGCACTGGCTGTCTATGCCATCAACCTCTTTGGTGATGGGTTGCGCGACGCGCTTGATCCACGGACGACACTCAACAGTAACCAATAGCTGCGCACTATTCGGTGCGGTCTGTTCGTCCATTTCGCCACTGGACCGATACATCACTGATTGAGATAGCAACCGATGAGCGAAAACAAACCGCTTCGGAAGCGCGTGCAGGACGTTGTCAATCGTTACATCGAGCAGGAGCAACGTGCACATGCTGCCGAAGGTAGCGTTGCTCCCGAAGGCAGCACATTCGAAACCAGTTCAGCGGAGGCCGATCATACTGCAGGCGAGCAACAGCTCCTGGTGGAAAAACTGGCTGCGCTCGAAGAGCAACTTCGCACTGCGATGCAGGAGCGCGATGAGTTTCGGGAAAAGTATGTTCGCGCGCTGGCGGAAATGGATAACCTCCGCAAACGGACCGAGCGCGAGAAGGAGCAGATTGTGCTCTATGCGACCGAACGGCTCTTCTCGCGGCTTGTCGAACTGCTCGATGATCTCCACGCAGCCGTCCAGGCAGGCAAGCAATCGCGCGATTACGAGGCCATGCTCAGCGGACTGGAGATGATCGCAACGAAAGCGCATCGTCTCTACGAAGAACACGGTGTCCGTCCCCTCGAAGCAAAAGAGGGCGAGCCATTCAACGTCGAACTCCACGAAGCGCTCATCCACGTCCCACATCCGGAACTCCCAGAAGGGACGATTGTCCAGCAAGTCCAGCGGGGGTATCTGTTCCGCGATCGCGTGCTGCGGCATGCGCGCGTTGTCACTTCCGCAGGAGCTGCTGGTGCAGATGGCTCTGGGGATGTTCAGTCACCTCCACCATCGGAGAAGAGCTAAGCGATGGCAAAACGCGATTACTACCAAATCCTCGGCGTTAGCCGCCAGGCGACACTCGACGAAATCAAAAGTGCCTATCGGAAGCTGGCGATGCAGTATCACCCGGACCGCAATCCGGGCAATAAGGAGGCGGAAGAACGCTTCAAGGAAATCACCGAAGCCTACGAAGTGCTCAGCGACGAAGAAAAACGCCGACGCTATGATCAGTTCGGACACGAAGGGATACGCGCTGGGCAAGACTTCCATCAATACAGCTCGATGGAGGACATCTTCAGTGCGTTCGGTGACATCTTCGGCAGCTCATTTTTTGAAGACCTCTTCGGAGGGCAAAGCAGCCGACGGCACACTGCACGCCAGCCCAAACCACAGGGCGAACGTGGCGCTGATTTGCGAGTGCAACTTCCTTTACGGCTCGAAGAAATTGCAAGCGGCGTAGAAAAAACCGTCCGCGTCAAGCGCTACCTGACGTGCAGCACCTGCAACGGAAGCGGCTCCCGAAGCGGATCGAGCGGTTTTACGACCTGCCCGCGTTGCAACGGGACCGGGCAAATCAGCCAAGTGAGCCGTTCCATGTTCGGGCAATTTGTCAACATCACAACGTGCCCAAGCTGCAACGGCACGGGGATGATTTTGACTGACCCATGCCCAGCTTGCAAAGGCGAAGGTCGAATCCTGGGCGAAGACACCATTAAGGTTTCCATCCCAGCAGGTGTATACGCGGGCATGCAGCTTACGCTTCGAGGGAAAGGCCATGCCGGACGGCAAGGCGGGCCGCCCGGCGATCTTGTCATCATCATCGAAGAAATCGAGCATCCCTACTTCACCCGCCAAGGCAACCACCTCCATTACCACTTGACGATTTCGTTCCCGGATGCGGTGCTCGGTGGCGAAGTAGAAGTACCAACCATTGATGGTACCGCACTGTTGCAAATCAAACCCGGCACGCAGCCCGGAACGATTCTCCGCATGCGTGGGAAGGGTCTGCCGCGGATGGAAACAGGCGAGCGCGGCGATCAGCTTGTCACAGTCAACATTTACGTTCCCACCAAAGTAACCCAGCGGGAGCGTGAGCTATTGCGAGAACTTGCCGAAAGTGAGAACATCGCGCCCAAGCGTCGGCGCAAGGAAAGCAAGGAGACAGGGTTTTTCGGCAAGTTTCGGAACAACTTCTCGCTTTAGTTCCGTGAGGCTCGAAGCTGCTCGAGCAGCTCGTCGAAATCCTCGCTAGTCAGGTAATACCGAGCGCCGCAATATTGGCAAACAAGCTCGTTCTGCCCTGCCTGGCGCATGTGGACGAGTTCCTCTTCTCCGATTCCGAGGAGCAATTCCTTGAATCGCTCCTTTGTGCAGCGGCAGAAAAAGTCCACTGGTGTTGAGCTAAAAAGCGTAATGTCTGCTGGCAGTGTCTGGCGAGCAATTTCTTCGGCATTGTAGCCTGTGCGCACAAGTTCGCAGAGTGACCCAATGCTATCGAGAAACTGGTAGATGCGGCGAAGCTGCACTTGGTCAGCTCCCGGGAGAGCCTGAACGATGATCCCGGCCGAGCATTCGATCTTCCCATCATCTCCGAGCGTCACATCGAGCCGAACACCGGTTGGGATTTGCTCGGACTGCCAAAAATAATGCGCCAGATCGGTCGTGAGGTTGCCTGCCTGCAATTCGACGATCCCGGTGATTGGCTCGGCTTTGTTGTAGAGAATTTTCCGAATTTGGAGCACACCCTTACCGAGTGGAGAGCTTTTCCCATTGACGTTTGCGTTGTACTCGACAAAGCCGCGCACCTCGCCCAGCTGGAGAGCTTCAGCATAGACTGTTCGGATAAAGCCGCTCCCTTTTGCTTCGACGATAATTCGCTCTTCGCCTTTGAGGAATGAGGCCATCGCCGATGCAGCCGAGAGCGCACGTGCAAGCAGCACTGCGCCAACCGGCTCTAAACTGTGGCGGCGCTGGGCTTCCTGGGCAGTAACCGTCGAGACAACTACAGAAGCGCGAATGGTACCGTCGCATGCAATCGCATGCACGACACGATCGCGATTGCGGTATTTCTGCTTCAGCTGGGCAAGATCGGGCATACGCAGAGGTAGGCAAACGTGGCACTGGTTACTATGGCGAACATTGCGTCCGATTATTGCCACGAAAAATTTTTTCGTGTCATCAAATGTTCGCGCACTTTGCTCGTCTTCTGGCATGCGCGTTTCATGGTACCCTCACACAGGCGCAGCTTCCATCACCAACTGCCGATGGCAGGGAAGTTGCGCTTCTCTTTGCGCCCATGTGGGCGCGGGGATGGAACAGGGGGCACTCCCTAGCTCCTACACATGTAGGGGCGACATCACCACCACAGCAGGCGTCGCCTTCGTAGGAAGGCGGCGCTTTTTTGTCGAATACTCTCAAGGAGAAGAGCAATCAACGCTCCGATGCCCCAACCGGCGAGAACGTCGCTGGGATAGTGCACCCCGACGTACACTCGGGACAATCCAACGACGAGCGCCGCGCTCCACCACACCCACCACCACCGACGATAGCTCAACGTGAGCACCGTTGCGAGCGCTGCCATGTTCACTGCATGTGATGAGGGGAACGAGGGTCCCTCGGGACACGGGATGCGGAGTACGACGGTCGGCAGCGCCGTGCATGGCCGAACGCGGCCGACAAGGGGTTTGATCACACGGTTTGTTGCAAGATCAGCAACACCGACTGTAAGAACAACCATGGCAGCACACCACCGACCATGGCGTCCACCACGCAGGAGCAGCCAGCCGAGCCCGACCACAAAGAATGGCAACCACCAGTGGAGCGAAGTAACGTGCGGCATTATCCAATCCAAAAGCGGATTCGACATACCACCGTTGATCGCTCCGAACGTAGCACGATCGAATGCCGAAAGCAATGCATGGAGTTGACTCATTACTGCTCCTTGACTCCGTCGGTGTACGGCTCTAATTTTGCTCGACGTTGGCAAAGCTACTGTTCTGCAATGATCTCACCGCCCGAATGGCTCTCCAAGCCGCGCTGCATTGCTGGAGCAATGAGCGGAACATCACTCGACGGCGTTGATGCTGCAATCGTACGCATCACGCAGCGGAACGAGCGCGCACATCTTGAGCTTCTCGGCTTCGCAAACGTTGCGTTCTCTCGCGAGATCCGATCAGCATTGGAGGCAGCAATCGAGCGCCCAATCTCCATCGCAGAGCTATCGGATCTGGCCTGTATGCTAATGCAGGTGTATGCTGATGCTCTTGCACGCGCAATCGCAGATGCACAGCAACACCCAGAAGCCATCGGGATCCACGGTCAAACGCTCTGGCATGCCCCGACGCCTCATGTGCGCTACGGCGTCGAATGCCGCACAACGTTCCAGCTTGCCGAGCCGGCAATACTCGCGCAACGGTTCGGTATACCGATCGTTTCAAACGTTCGCGCAGCAGATGTCGCGCTCGGAGGAGAGGGCGCGCCGCTCGTACCAATCCTTGACTGGGAGCTTCTCCGAAGCATGCATGAGTACACTATCGCACTCAACATTGGTGGTATCGCCAACATCACTCTTCTGCCCCCGGGGTGCAGTCGTGAGGAAATCACCGCATTCGATACAGGACCAGGGAACGTTTGGATTGACCGTGCCATGCACCACTTCTGGGGTTTGCGCTACGATGATCGCGGCAGAACAGCCGCTGCTGGAAAGCCGATTCCTGCACTCTTTGAGCAGCTCACCACAATTCCGTTTATCACCGCTCCACCGCCGAAGTCCGCAGGACGGGAAATTTTTTCCGCTGCATTGCTTGACGAGCTGCTCGCACCATTTCTGCACCCGATGCTCCCCGCAGAGGACATCATCGCGACGTTGACAGCATTTACTGCGTGGAGCATTGCCGAAAATATTCGGCGTTTCGGAAACGTGGATACTTGTATCGTAGTCTCCGGTGGTGGTGCAAAAAATGCAACACTTCTTGCAATGCTCCAGAGCGAGCTTCCCTCGAGTCGTATCATACATTTTGCCGATCGAACCGGAATCCCCGACACTGCAAAGGAAGCAGTGCTGATGGCCTATCTGGCATATCGAACATTGGGAGAGCTACCATCGAACCTTCCTTCGGTCACCGGTGCCCACAAGCAGGCAACACTCGGTTCGATCACACTACCATAAAGCAAACGGCGGGAGCACAAGACCATGTGCTCCCGCCGTAACACTGACTACGCCTCTTTTTAGCGCACGATGATCAGCGGCGTCGAGAGACGATACATTCCACTGCGGAGAACGCAGCGATATGCGCCAGGCGCCATACCTGCTACGCTGGTCTCGAACTTTTGCTCACCGCCGCTCAGCATGCCATTCCAGATAGTGCCGAGCGTACGACCGGTGAGATCTATCACTTCTACTGTTGCAGAAGCAGCAACTGGAGATGTCACCAGTACAGTCACTGTGCTATTTGCTGGTGTCGGTGCGACACTAAGCCGGAAGCCTGCTGCAATTGCTTCATCTTCGACCGATGCTGCCTGCACCTGCACCTCTTGAGATTCTGCCGTACCGCAGCGGTTCGTCACGACGACTTTATACCGACCTGCGTCATTCTGCGTGACATTCGTGATAGTGTAGGTGCTCGAGGTTGCGCCGGTGATCGCTTGGCCATCTTTGAACCATTGGTATTGCAGCGGTGCACTACCTGTTGCTTGCACGGTGATTTGATACGACCGACCAATCGCTGCTGTACCGCCTTGCGGCTGTTGGGTGATCGTTGGCGCAGTCTCGACTGTCACCGTCGCTGTATCGCTGCTGACCTCTCCACAGTCACTGATGATCTTGCAATACACTCGCAAGCCATTCATTTGAGCAGTTGTTGTTTGCGAGATGCTCGAGCTGGTTGCACCTGGGACTGGGACGTCGTTTGCGTACCATTGGTAGCGAACGTTGAGTCCCCCACTGACCTGCACACTCATAGCAGCAATCTGCCCTTCGCAGACAGTAACATCTTGCGGTTGTTGGGTAACCGTTGGTCCTGGTATAACAGTTACGCGTGCGATTGCTGTTGCCGGACGAACTTGGCCGTTGCTGACCCCTACGACGACCGTGTATTGGCCAGCCTCAGCTTGTGAAACGTTCGAGATTGTCAATGTATTGGTCGTTGCACCACTGTACTTGCCACCATTCGAGATCGGATTGCCTTGCCCATCGAGCCATTGGAAGGTGTACTGCGGATTGGGGAAATTGGTCGAAGCCTGGACGGTCAACGTCACCGTCTGTCCTTCACAGACCGTCACGTCTTGCGGTGCTTGGTCAATTCTGACAGTGTATTCCTCCGCGAAGGCTGGACTAAGCATCGCAAGGAACAACCCAGCGCATGCAATGCCGGCAACTGCTGCGGCAGACACTGCGCCGACCAAGGAACGAAAGCGTTTCATGATACACTCCTGAAAATGGTGAAACATGATGGAACAATTTTTCCTTGCGTTCGGGCGCGGCAAAAATAGTGCCTCCGCCCTCGACAAACAAGCAGAGCTGGGGAACTCATCGTCCACGAGTAGCGCAGCATCTGCTTTGCTTCCTCTCGCACAAGTAGATGCGAGAGCATCGTTCTGTCGCTCGTTTCGAAAATACAACACCGTCTCGTAAAAACCAAACAACTTTTTTGCTATTGAAAAAACTGCAGCGGAGGGTAATAGGTCCCTCCGCTGCAGCATGTGCACAGTGCACGTTTGTTACCGCACGATGACGAGAGGCGCAGAGACGCGGTAGCGGCCAGAGCGCAGCACGCAGCGATAGACGCCCGAGGCAAATCGGCTGCAGTCTGCCTCCACACGCCGACTCGTACCCTCGACTACTCCCTGCCACAACGAACCAACAACCCGTCCGCTCAAATCCACAACCTCCACCGTCACCATCGCTCCCGCCGGGCTGCTCACCACAACCTCCACACGCTCACTGGCAGGCTGCGGCTGCACCAACACGCCATACCCTGCTACCCTTGCCTCCTCCTCGACCGACGATAACACCACCGTCACATCACTCGAACTGACCACACCACAGTCGTTGCTCACCTCCACCATGTACTGCCCCGCATCACTGGCGCCGAAGTTCTCAATCCGATACACCGAACCCGTCGCGCCCGGAATCACCTGCCCGTCCTTCTTCCACTGGTACCGCACGTTCTCCCCTTGCGCCACTACCCGAAGCTCAATAGCGCCTCCTCGACTGACCACTCCTCCCTGCGGCTGCTCGACAATCTGCGGCTTCCGCTTGACCGTCACCACCGCCTGCCGCGTCGTCACCTCCCCACAATCGTTCCGCACTACACACCACACCTGCATCCCATCCATCGCCGCCACCACCTCTTGCTCTACCGTCGCATCCGTCGCCCCAGGGATCGGCGCCCCCGACGCATACCACTGATACATCAACCCGCCTCCACTGGCAACTACACTCATCTGCGCACGGCTCCCCTCGCACACCGCCACGTCCTCCGGCTCACTGGTCACCACCGGCGGCGCATCCACCGACACCGTCGCACTCGCACTGGCAACCGCTCCGCCCGGCGTGGCTACCACCTCCACCGTGTACTGCCCTGCCTCCGATGCCGTCGCACCGACGATCCGCAACACACTCGTCGTCACCCCCTGGTACCG
The DNA here is from genome assembly GCA_002898675.1 of bacterium HR20. Classification (GTDB taxonomy): domain Bacteria; phylum Bacteroidota; class Ignavibacteria; order Kapaibacteriales; family NICIL-2; genus NICIL-2. The sequence continues at coordinate 4,851 of BEHW01000050.1, read as the reverse complement.
ACCGCCCTCGCTGAGCGCCTGCCCATCCTTCGACCACTGGTAACTGTACACCGCATTCGGTATGTTCGAACTTGCCTGCACCCGCAACACCGCATCCTGTCCACTACACACCCGAACATCCTGCGGCGCCTGCTCGATCGTCACCTGCCCAACGTACAACCCAGCCTGGTTCGACGTCTCCGTCCCACACAAACCCGTCACCACACAGTAGTAGTCCTCCCCAATGTCGCTTTGACGTACGTTCCGGATCGTCAACTCGCTGGTCGTCGTCCCCGTTATCCGTCCATCATCGCGCAATGCCACACTCCCACGATACCACTGGTACTGCGGACTGTACCCAGGAATCTGCGCCGACACCGGCTCGACCATCAACCGCGCCGTCCCTCCGATCGCCACCGCCACTCGCTCCGGCTGCCGCGCAATCAACGTCTGCGGCGCGATGTACACCACCGCCTCCTGCGTCACCACCTGATCGGTCCCACACGTCCCATACAACACACACGTGTACCGACCCGAACTGGCCTCGTCCACGTTCGGTATCACCAAAATCGGATTGGTCGCACCACTAATCGCTCGCCCATCCTTCTGCCACTGATACCCCAACACCGTCCCATTGGCGATCACCGACAACGCCGTCTCCTGACCTCGACACAACACCCGACTCGTCGGCTGCTGCACGATCTGGATCGGCGCATTCACCCGTACCGATATCACCGGACTGGCCAACGGATCGGCTCCGCCCGTCGCCGTCACGTACAACACATAGTCACCCTCGTGCAACGACTGCACTGTGTTCGATATCACTAACACACCGCTCCGCGTCCCACTGTACCCGTTGACTCCCTCGATCAGCGGTGCTCCATTGCGCAACCACTGGTACGATAGCTGCGCCCCATACGTCACCTGCGCATTCCCGCTGATCGTCAGCGTCGTCCCTTGACAACCTACCACCGTCGCCGGCGGCGGCGGATTGAACGATATCACCGGTATGATCTGGTGCGCTCCGTTGTACACCTCACTCCGATACCGCGTGTTCCCAAAAATGTCGTCCGGTACGTCGTTCCGCAACCCCATGTTGTACGTCCCGTTCGACGTCGAACCCAACCCGTACAACCGACTATCCACCTGCGTCAACGACAAATCTCCCGCACCCACATTGGCAAACACGATCGGCGCAAACTGACTGTTCTGATCTCGACCACTCGTCGTCCGCCACGCCGAGAGCTCTGCGCCACTACCTCCCTTCATCACTCCACTACCGCCCCAGTACCCAATCACACTCCCCGGCGTGTACACCGTGTTGTAATCAAGCGACGCAAACGCCCCCGTCGCCTGCATGTCCATCACCGCACTCTGTCCACTGGCAGCGTAGAAAATGTTGTTGTTCAAACTCATCCCTACCGTGCTCCCATCCACTCGCACCGGCACCCCCATCGTCGCACTCCCAGAACCATCCGAATACACCGTGTTGTGGAACACCTTCGTGTTCGACGTACTGGCACACCGTATCCCCCACAGCGCGCCACTGACCCGTATGAAATTGTTCGCCACCAACGGCGCCCCAGGATTGCTCGACAACCGTGCCTGCAACAACAACCCCGGCGCCTGCGTGCTCTGACCTCCGGTCAAGTTGATCCGGTTCTTCTCAAACCGAAAATCTCCAATGTTGTTGGCAATGTTCACACCCGCACTAATCCCACCCGAACTACTGCTGATCACGTTCCGACGTATCACCAACCCGTCGGTCACGTTCGAAAAAATCGCCCCAGCGTAAAAGTTCGTAAACGTGTTGTCCACGTACTGGTGACCACCCATGAACGGTGTCGTCGTCCGCCACACGTACAACGACGCACTCCCGTTCTGAAACGTACAGTTCTTCACCACCAAACCCGTGTGGTACGCAGAGTTCGAAAGCAACAACACGTCGTTGTAGTAAAACCCGCTCGCCGTCCGACCACTGAACACCACCCCGTCGAACGTCACCCCATCGCACCCGTCACTGTTGCTGTTGCCCATCAGCTCCGCACACACTGCCCAGTTCGAGCCTCCCGTCCCCGTCGCCTGCACCGTCACGTTCTTGAACGTCACGTAGTCGGCATTGAGCAACCGGAGCGTCGGCTCACCTCCGGCAACTCCCGTCTCGTTCAACGCTGCTGTCTGCGTCGTCCCTCCGTTGTGCACGATAATCACCGCCGCCGCATTCCCGTTCTCCGACTGAAACACGATCGGTCGCGACTGCTGGTTGCCTGGAGGGTTAGCAATGAACACATGCCCACTGTACGTCCCCGGACGGATGTTGAACGTCACGGCACCTAACGTGCCACCAAGACGCAACGCGTTTGCAGCACTGACGACATCGGTAAAATCCGGGCTCGTACCACCGATTGTGTACGTCCCGCTCAATCCTGGAGCAAGCTGAGCGGTGATGGTGTTGTTCACTGCGTTCTCATCGGTCTGTCCGTTCGGACAGCAAACCGTCGCGCTAATAGTGGTGATTGTCCCCACCGCAAAGTTCGCACTACCGAGGTTGACCGCCGTACTCTGGTTGGTACTGAGCGACCCAGTCCAGTTGATCGGCGTTTGAGACACACCATTGACAGACCAGAAAATCTGTGCACTGGTGATCGTTTGCGCACCGAAGTTCCGGAGCGTAACGCTAATGTTCTGCGAACCTGCCGCAAATGGAGCAACTGGACTTGCAACAGCAGTCAAACCGAGATCGTAGTCGAGCGGCACAGCGAATTTCCCAACGAACATCGCAGGATAGCTGATGTAATTGTACAGCTGCGGCGCCCCAGAGCCAGAGCCGAACGTCATGGGATTGCTGTAGTAGTACCCCGTAATTGCTCCTTCTTTGCGTGTGGGGTTCACTCCAATGTTGTAGGCAATTTGTGTACTCGTGCCAGTAGCAGCAAGCCCGCCAAGCGGCTGACCATTCGTTCGCCAGACAGCAACCCAGCATTGGTATTGGTATGCAGTGTATGAAAATGTCGTAGAGCCAAACGTCCAGTTTACTGTTGAGTATGGGTACGTGTATCCGCCCAGATAGACGCTCCCACCATTGTCAATCCCGACTCCTCGTGCATACTCATAGCAGTTTGTCGTTCCGAAGTTCCGTGCCCACTGCACCACGCCGTTTGTATTGAACTTGACCACAAAGCCATCGTAGTAGGTATCGCCCGATGAGATGGACATACTCGTATTGTTGCCTCCGTAGGCAGTGCCGTAGAAGTAACCGCCGATCGCCACATCACCCGATGCGTTGACTGCTAAGTCCTGCGCCCACTCATAACTGCTTCCCGTAATGCCCCAGGTCGCCCACTGGTAGTTCCCATTGGCATCAAACTTGCACAGCCATGTCTCGGGAGTTGAGTACGAATAATACAGTGAATAGCTTGTCGAGCCGAAGTAGCAGGGATAGCTATACGTCATCCCTGTCGCATAGACGTTCCCATTCCCATCAACATCGACACCGTAGGTGTACTCTGTGCTACTTCCTCCGATTGCACGGGCCCATTGGAAAACGCCATTCGTGTTGTACTTGGCCACGAACCCATCTATCCCACCAAAGGCAGAAAGCGTAGTGTAGGACGACGAGCCTGCGGAGAAGTAGTAGGTGGAGCTGGAAAAGTATCCGGCAATGTAGCAATCGCCCGTTTGCTTGTTCACTGCGAGGTTGTAAAGGATGTCGGTGCTCGGTCCAGCTTGCCGTGCAGCCCACTGCACGTTTCCGTTTGCATCGTACTTGACAATGAAGACATCCGGCGTTGATTGGGTAGCAAGTGACCAACTCCCGAAATACGCAGGATTGCTGTAGTAGTACCCAGCGACATAGACGTTGCCATTGTTGTCAACATCAATCCCATAGCCATATTCTGTGCTTGTGCCGCCACCACTGCGGACCCACTGAAGATTGCCGCTGGCGTCGTACTTCGCAACGAACATGTCGTAGTTCGCACTGCCGCCGTAGGCGTAGATCGTCGTCGTGCCAAACGTCGCGTAGTAGTAGAAGTAGCCCGTCACGTAAACATTCCCGTTGTTGTCCACGGTGCTGCGGTAGCCATAGACGTAGTAGTCAGTTGAAGTGGACTGGCCACCAGCACCACGTGCCCAGTTCCAGAGTTGCGCATGTGCATCAAGCGACATCGCCACCAACATCACTGCGCACACTGCCAGTGCGCGACCAAACCATGCTGCTCGAGAAGCAGCAAACGAAACAACGCGATTCATGGTACATCCAACAATGGTTGAACAAGACAACGAAGAGGAGATAGTTGCCGTCTGGAAAGTATTACATCGAGCGGATTGCGTACCTGCCCCTCGCTGGGTGGAGCGAGCATGCACACTAAAGGAGCGAAAAGAATGTGCAGTTTTCATGGTTCCTCACACGCACGGGAATTCAACATCGCGTTCCTCCACGCAGTCGAGACCAGCACAACGCACAATGCACTTGCCTTTTACCACGTGGATTGCTACACCAAAAATAACAACAAATGCCGTATGAACAAAATTTTTTTGCGCCCACGTGACAGCAACAAAAACAACGCGGCAGGAAGCATATGCTTCCCACCGCGTTGTGCGTGTAAGGAACCTTTCGTTTCTTTGCGTTACCGCACGATGACGAGAGGCGCAGAGACGCGGTAGCGGCCAGAGCGCAGCACGCAGCGATAGACGCCCGAGGCAAACTGGCTGCAGTCTGCCTCCACGCGCCGACTCGTACCCTCGACTACTCCCTGCCACAACTGACCAACGACCCGTCCGCTCAAATCCACAACCTCCACCGTCACCATCGCTCCCGCCGGGCTGCTCACCACAACCTCCACACGCTCACTGGCAGGCTGCGGCTGCACC
>BEHW01000049.1 GCA_002898675.1 bacterium HR20 | reverse complement strand
CCGCCGTACCCACGATTGCGCTCGTGTACAATGATGTGGCGAATGCCGAGTTGACGCGCAAGCTCGACTGTCCGATCGCTGCTGGCATCATCAACCAAGATGACTTCGTCCACGATGTGGTGCGGAATTTCAGCATAGGTGCGCTGGAGTGTTCGCTCGGCATTGAATGCTGGGAGAACGACAACGACTTTTTTACCCTCGATCATATCGAGCAAATAAGCAGGTTGTGTACGCCACTGCAAATATCCCGCCCAGAGCACCAAGGGAGATGCTTTTGCATTTTTGCGCCGAGTGTTCTTCACAACATAACAGATTTTGCATGGTTGTCGGAGTCCCCAAGGAAATCAAAGCCAACGAAAACCGCGTCGCACTAACACCCGGCGGGGTGGAAATGTTCGTCCAGCGCGGACACACAGTTCTCATCGAGAGTTCTGCAGGCGTTGGAAGTGGCTTTAGCGATGAGCAGTATGCCAGGGCTGGCGCAGAGATTGTTTCCACAGCGCAAGAAGTGTATGCCAATGCCGAAATGATCCTCAAGGTCAAAGAACCGATCGCGCCAGAGTATGAACTCATTCGACCCGGCCAGGTAATTTTTACGTACTTCCATGCAGCTGCATCACGGGAGCTGACCGAAGCGATGCTTCGCTGCCGCTGCATCGGCATCGCATACGAAACAGTGCAAAAAGCCGATGGTTCGCTGCCGCTCCTTATTCCGATGAGCGAAGTTGCCGGGCGTATGGCACCACAAAATGGCGCAAAGTATCTCGAGCGGACGATGGGAGGCCGCGGAGTCTTGCTCGGCGGTGTGCCAGGTACGCAGCCAGGAACTGTTGTGATCCTTGGTGGTGGAGTTGTTGGAACAAACGCTGCGAAAATCGCTGCGGGATTTGGTGCACGTGTGATTATTCTCGACAACAACCTCTACCGGTTGCGGTACCTCGACGATGTCATGCCCAAAAACGTCACCACGATGATGTCCACTCCGGAGAACATCCGCACCGTCATCCGCGATGCAGACATCGTCATCGGTGCCGTGCTCATCCCCGGTGCGAAAGCGCCGTACCTTGTCACTCGCGATATGCTCCCGACGATGAAAACAGGAGCTGTCATCGTGGACGTCTCCGTTGACCAAGGAGGATGTATCGAAACTACCCGACCGACGACGCACGAAAACCCAACGTATGTTGTCGAGGGCGTCGTCCACTACGGTGTTGCAAACATGCCGGGGGCGGTCCCGTTCACCTCAACGATTGCACTGACAAACGCAACCATTCCCTACGCCCTCGAGCTTGCTGATAAAGGTTGGCAGCGCGCCGTCCGCGAAAATCGAGAGTTATGGCACGGACTCAACTTCATTGATGGGCATATTACCTATCGAGCCGTTGCCGATGCATTCGGGATGGAGTACACCGACCCTGCAACTCTACTGTAGCAAGTGTCAGTCCTCTTGGTCTGGAGCACCAGGTGTTATGCGTTTTCCAGGCGCCGTGCTTGGCTGCTCAATTGCTTTTGGTGGACGTTGAGGCGTTGCGGGAACTCTCTGGGGCGGTGCCAGTCGCTCTTCTGCTCCAGAGTCTAACGGGATTTTTACCTCGGCTGGGGGTGGTGTAGTTACAGCAGGAATGGTTGATGTTGGACTGCCTGTGCGAGTAGCAAGATAGTACGCCACGCCACCAACGATTGCTGCTCCAACACCAGCTGCGAGCCAGCGTACTGAACGTGGCAGTCGGCGCAGTCGCAAGCGTTTTTGGGATCGTTCATCATCACGGAGACGCGCCAGCACGTCGTCCTCGAACGATTCCGGTGCCTGTGCCCGCGGAAGTTGATCGAGGAGGACGCGAAGCTGGGTCACTTGTTCAAAACCATCTGGCGCATTCACCCGCGGAAGCGATTGAAGGAGCTCCGTAAGGCGGGATTCATGGTTTTCGTTGGTTTCATGCATCATTGCTGTTTGCTGCCGTAGAGTTCTTCGTAAAGATCGCGGAGCAATTCCTGAAGCATCGTCCGTCCGCGATTTATACGCGATTTGACCGTCCCAAGTTCCACGTTGCAGACTTCGGCGATTTCCTCGTAGGTCAAACCTTCGATGTCTCGTAGGATGACTGCCTCGCGAAACACTGCTGGCAACTTCATCAGGGCTTCCTGGATACGCTGCGCAATGATCGTTGAATCCACCGCACGATCGGGGACATAGGTCAGATCAGGGACTTCCCGTTCATGCTCTTCTCCCTCATCGTCTTTTTCGACCATTGGAAGTGTTCCGTGACGCTTGCGTTCATCGAGCATCGAAAGCGCAACATTCCGCGCAATTGCATAGAGCCACGTCCGCAGCCGTGCTCCGCGCTGGAATGTTTCGATGAACCGATACACCCGGATGAAGGTTTCCTGCGCAACATCTACTGCGTCATCATACGATCCGACGAAGCGATAGGCAAAGTTCACCAGCTCGTCTTTGTAAAAACGCATCAGTTGACGGAAGCCTTCCTCCTTCCGTTCAAAGAGGAGTTCGACGAGCGCTTGCTCGTCTATCGTCGGACGTCCCATAGATACCACAGAAGCACGGTGGTTGCACGAGCACCAAATTAAAGCAGCAGCTTTTCAACAGCAGTACCGAGATGCTGTGCTACTTCTATCCGGATGCTTGACGATGCGATCGCTTGCACCGATGGTGGAACGACGGCAAATGTAAAGCCCAGCTTTTCTGCCTCTTTCAACCGCATATCCATGCCGGCTACTTGGCGAAGTTCACCAGTCAACCCCACTTCACCAATGGCAACAGCCTTCTCTGCCAGGGGCGAATTGCGGAGCGAGCTGATGACTGCAGCACAGACTGCAAGATCCACCCCAGGATCACGAACAGCAAGCCCTCCAGCAATGTTGAGAAAGACATCGGTATGGGAAAACTCCATTCCAAGCCGACGTTCTAAAACCGCCAACAGCATCTGCAACCGCTTCGTATCAAAGCCTGTTGCAATTCGCTGAGCAATTCCGTAGCCGCTTGGCACAACCAACGCTTGGATTTCCACAAGGAGCGACCGTGTACCCTCTAAAATTGCCGAAACAGCAGTTCCTGGTTCGGAGTGTAGTCGGTGGGTGAGAAACACTGCACTTGGATTCGGCACTGCAACGAGCCCTTCATTTCGCATTTCGAACACACCAATTTCGTTCGTTGATCCGTAGCGATTTTTTGTCGCGCGGAGAATGCGGTACGCATAATTGCCCTCCCCTTCGAATTGGATTGTCACATCCACCATGTGCTCGAGTACTTTCGGTCCTGCAAGCACACCTTCTTTGGTCACATGCCCGACAAGGAATACCGGTCTTCCCGTTCGCTTGGCCCACTGTACGAGCTGGCCAGCGCACGTCCGTACTTGCCCGATACTGCCGGGAAGCGACTCCATCTGCCGTGTGTAGAGTGTTTGTATGGAATCAACCACCACAAGGCCCGGAGTATAGCTCTCGAGTGTAGCGAGGATATCTTCCAGACACTGCTCGCTGAGCACTGCAACTTCCTGCCGTGTAAGGTGAAGGCGCTCCGCACGGTATCGAAGTTGTTCGAGTGATTCTTCTCCCGTTACGTAGAGTGGCTTGTGATCAGCGAGTGCACCGCAGAGCGTGAGCATCAACGTTGACTTTCCGACGCCTGGGTCCCCACCGATTACCGTCACCGATCCAGGGACAATCCCACCTCCCATGACCCGGTCGAATTCATCAATACCACTACGAATGCGCTGAGCAGGCAACGTGGGAGTCTCCCCCAACAGCACAGGTGACGAAGCGTTCCCTCGTGCCGAGGAGCGCTCCACTTCAACGAGTTCCTCCACAAGCGAACCCCATGCTCCACACGAGGGACACTTACCGAGCCACTTGAGGGAACGATACCCGCACTCTTGGCAGACAAACACAGAACGTGATTTCATCAAATTGCGTGGAGTAAACCTAAGCAATCGTTCATAGCAAGCTGGCGCTGCAGCGATCTCGGTGCACGCGCCGGCAGAAAGAGTGTAGCGCTGCCTCCACCTTCGGCGAATATAGGTTGGCCGTCCCGTGGTGCATGATTGTGGCGCTCGACGGATTACCTATTAGGATGCTCGGAGTGCTTCGGCTCCCCCAACGATTTCGAGCATTTCCTTTGTAATTGCAGCTTGCCGCGCTTTGTTGTACTCAAGCTGGAGGGATGCGATTAAGTCGCGGGCGTTCGTTGTTGCATTATCCATCGCAACCATCCGTGCTGCATGTTCTGCTGCATGCGACTCAAGCAGTGCAGACCAAAGTTGCACGTTGACGTACTGCGGGAGCAATGCTTCGAGGATTTCTGCTCGCGATGGTTCGTAGATGTAGTCACCTGCATCGCGTTGCTGCTCGGTTCCAACAGCCATAATCGGGAGAATCTGCTTGCGCCGAACTTCTTGGCGCAAGATGGACCGGAATTCGTTGTACAGCACAAACACTCGATCGTACTGCCCGCTGATGAAGCCTTCCCCAACGTGCGGTGCAATCTGGAGAACTGTTGAAAACTCTAACCGCCCGAACACATCGGGCAATGCCAAGATCACTGTGTCTTTGCGACGTTGGAAGAATTGTACAGCCCGCTTGCCAACTGCAATGATGCGGATCTGTGCCTTTGGGAATTCCTCCGGGAACTTACGCTCGGTGTAGTACTGTGCTGCTTTGAGGACATTCGCGTTGAACGCACCGCACAGCCCACGGTCGCTTGCAACGACGATGAGCAAAATCGAACGCACATCTGCGCGCTCTTCGAAAAATGGATGCGCAAAGCTATAGCGTTCAGCCTGTGCCAAATTCTGCAGTATCTCCGCAACTTTCGACGCATAGGGACGCGCAGCGATGATCGCGTTCTGCGCCTTCCGCAGCTTTGCTGCAGCGACCATCCGCATCGCAGAGGTTATCTGCGAGGTGTTCCGCACTGCAACAATTCGCCGACGAATATCACGCAATGTCGCCATAGCCTCTGCCTACAAGTATTGCCACGATGAAAGGAGAAAACGGCGGACGTAATCCTCAACAGCATCTTCGAGCGGCGTAACCTTGCGTTCGATGCCAATCGTTGCAAGCATTCGATCTACTGACTCCATCTCCGCACACGTGTAGTTCTGGTACTGCGGGCGCAGCTCATCCGGCATAGGAATGTACACGATCGCTGGATCTCGCCCAAGAGCTGCAAAGACCGCTCGTGCTAAGTCATTCCATGTGCGTGCAACGCCAGTTCCGACGTTGACAATACCGCTGAGCGTGCGTTCAGTCTGCTGCGAACGCAGCACATGCCAAACTAACTCGACAGCATCGAGCACGTAGATGAAATCCCGCTTCTGCTCACCATCGCCAAAGTCGGGCGAGGTACTCTCGAACAGGTGCACTTTCCCGGTCCGCTGAATTTGGAGGAACGATTTGTACACCATGCTCGCCATCGTCCCTTTGTGGTATTCGTTCGGACCGAACACATTGAAAAACCGTAAGCCAGCAACACGATCGAGCACGCCGCGCTCCTCGACCCACCGATCGAAAAGATACTTACTCATCGCATACGCATTGAGTGGGCGAAGGTCGAGTGTCTGTCCGACACTGTATCCACGCTGCCCATCCCCATAGACCGATGCACTACTGGCGTAGAGGAACGGAATCCCGTGATCGAGCGCATATTCGGCGAGCCGTACACTGTAACGATAGTTGTTCTCAACGAGAAAATCAGCATTGCGCTCGGTTGTATCGGTGCGTGCACCGAAGTGGATGATCGCCTCCAGAGTACCGAATGTATTGCGCTCGAGTGCTAGGAGAAATTCCTCTGGCGATGCCAAATATGCAAAGCGCTTGCCGACGAGATTTTTCCACTTCTGCTCACTTCCGAGCCGATCAACGACAATGACGTCACCGATCCCTTCTTGGTTGAGTCGCCAGAGCATTGCACTCCCAATGAAGCCAGCACCACCAGTGAGTGCGATCATTGCACAGCAGCAACAGTACGACGGAATCCTTCGACAAATGCACCAATGGCAGCGTCGAGTTTTTCCTTGATCTCTGGGGTGAGGTCCTTGGTCGTTGCTATTGCATCGAGCACATCTGCATGGGCGCTGTCGAGAAACTCGTAGAGTTCCTGCTCAAAGCGCTGGAGAGAGTCCACCGGCAGATCGTCCACATAACCGTTGGTGGCTGCATAAATGAGCGCTACTTGCTTTTCGACAGGAACTGGGCTATACTGCTTTTGCTTCATCAGTTCGACCAGTCGGGCACCACGCCGCAACTGTTGCTGGGTAGTTTTATCAAGGTCTGAACCAAACTTCGCGAATGCTTCGAGCGCTCGATATTGTGCCAACTCGAGTTTGAGGGGACCGGCGACTTTCTTCATCGCTTTGATCTGCGCGTTGCCACCAACGCGCGAAACGGAGATACCGATGTTCAGTGCTGGACGAATCCCTGCGTTGAACAGGCTTGTCTCCAAGTAAATCTGCCCATCGGTAATGGAAATCACGTTTGTCGGGATGTAGGCAGAAACGTCGCCCGCTTGCGTCTCGATAACCGGGAGCGCAGTCAGCGAGCCGCCGCCACGCTCGTCGCTGAGCTTAGCTGCACGCTCGAGCAAACGACTGTGGAGGTAGAACACATCCCCCGGATACGCTTCACGCCCTGGCGGGCGTCGCAACAGCAGCGATACTTGCCGATATGCTGCAGCCTGCTTGGAAAGATCGTCGTACACGATGAGCGCATGGCGCCCACTGTCTCGGAAATATTCACCCATCGAAGCACCGCAGTACGGAGCGATAAACTGTAGTGGTGCCGGATCCGAGGCATTGGCAACGACGACAATCGTGTACTCAAGTGCACCGTACTGCTCAAGTGTAGCGACGACATTTGCTACCGTCGAGGCTTTCTGCCCGATGGCGACATAGATGCAGTACACTGGCTTGATGCCGCGCCGGGCTGCTTCTTCCGTGTGAGTATGCCGTTGGTTGATGATTGTGTCGAGCGCAACCGCAGTTTTCCCTGTCTGGCGATCGCCGATGATCAGTTCGCGCTGTCCGCGCCCGATCGGGATCAATGCATCAATTGCTTTGATCCCTGTTTGGAGTGGCTCTTTGACAGGCTGACGGTACACTACCCCAACTGCTTTCCGCTCAATCGGGAGCGAATGGGGCGTCTCGATCGGCCCTTTTCCATCAAGCGGGACACCGAGCGGATTGACGACGCGCCCGAGCAATGCTTCGCCTACTGGCACCGACGCAATCCGCCCTGTGCGGCGGACAGTGTCGCCCTCCTTGACCAAGCGATCATCGCCAAAGAGCACGACGCCGACGTTATCTTCCTCCAAGTTCAGTGCAATGCCCATAACGCCGTTGGGGAATTCGATCAGCTCCGAGGCCATGCACTTGGTCAAGCCATAGACACGAGCGACACCGTCGCCCACTTGGAGAACGGTGCCGACCTCTTCGATCTCAGTTTCACGCTCGAAGCCTGAAAGCTGTTTGCGGAGTATTGCAGAAATCTCTTCCGGACGAACTTCGACCATTGCCTGCTCCTTCCAATGTTCACGTGTTCGAAATACAGCTCGCGTGCAGTGCATCAACCGCGCTGCACACCAGTGCCGTCGGCTGATCCTGCGATGGCATCGGCGGCACCAAGTAGCTGCGCACGGAGACGCGTAAGTTGGCCGGCCACGCTTGCATCCAGCCGAATATCACCACTTTTGATGACGATCCCACCGAGGATTGCCGGATTTACGGAAAACTCTAACTTCGGACGCCCACCGAATCGCCGCGCAATGAACGCTTCGATGCGCGGGACGAGATCGCTGGGGAACTCCACAGCGGTCGTCACCGATGCGGGCACGATACCTGCCCACGCGTTGTAGAGCTCGACAAATTGCTCAGCGATTTGATCGAGAATGTTTTCGCGACCTTTGAGGCAAACCAGCTCCAGGAATGCGCCGAAAAGCTGGTGCGTGCGCTGAGCAAAGATCTCGCGGAGAATCGCCACCTTCCGTTCTGCTGCAATGACGGGATTGCGCAGTAACGCTCGGAGCGGTGGAGACTGCGCAAATGCTGCCGAGAACGATTCGACCGACTGCCGGACTTGCTCCAGCGCGTCGTTCTGCTCGGCTGCTTCGAAGAGCGAACGTGCGTAGCGTTTGGCGACTCGAGCGTTCCGCATAGCGTCGTGATCAGTTCGTATGTTCTAGTTGCTCGATCGTTTGCTCGATCAAGCGGCGGTGGCGCTCGGTGTCGAGCTGTTCAGCAAGAAGCTTCTGGGCAGCACGGAGCGCCAAGTCGGCAACCTCTCGCTGCAACTTCATGCGGGCATCGGCTGCCATGCGCTCGATTTCCCGTTGTGCCTCGCGGAGCTTTTCCTGCTTGACCTTTTCGCCCTCTTCTGCAGCCCGTGCAACGAGATGTTCAGCCTGCTCGCGTGCTTGGCGAAGCAGTTCGACCATTTCTGCATGGGCGCGTTTCCGCTGCTCTTCTGCATCGGCAAGCAACCGCTGCGCCTCAGCACGTGCCAGCTCGGCAGAGCGGAGAGACTCCGCTATCGTTTGCTCTCGTCGTTCCAGGGCGGTACGGAGTGGCTTGTATCCGAACCGCGCCAGTAGGAACAAGTACAGCCCAAAGTTGACGAGCGTCCAGATAATCAATCCCGGACTTATCTGCAGCAATCCATCCATTGCGCGGGTACGAAATTGTTCGACACGTTGGGTGACGCCTCAGGCGCGATCGCAGCGTCGGTTACCCTTTGAGTGCAAGGAAGATGCAGACGACCAATGCAAAGAGCGCAACCCCTTCGATGAGCGCTGCGCCGATGATCATCGTCGTTCGAACATCACCAGCAGCTTCTGGTTGTCGCGCGCCTGCTTCGAGCGCTGCTGCTGCCAACCGGCCAATACCATTGCCGACACCCAACACCGTGATGCCACAGCCAATCCCTGCGGCAAGCCATGCAAGACCGTAACCGTCCATCGAAAACACTCCGAATAAGGTTCAACAAAAACACACTAGCCTACGTGCTGCTCATGGTGATCGTGGGCATGGTCGCCAAGCGCCAGCCCAGTGAACACTGCTGTCAGCACGGTGAAAATGTACGTCTGCAAAAAGCAGACGAGCGTTTCCAACATGTAGATGAAAATCGAAAAGCCGACAGACATCGGCGCAACGAAGATTGAGCGGAAGTAAAAGATGAGCCCGATAAGGGAAAGCAGGATGATGTGCCCTGCGGACATGTTCGCAAACAAACGAACTGTCAGTGCAAACGGTTTGGTGAACAGCCCAAGAATTTCGATCGGCACCATTATCGGAGCCAAGTACACCGGAGCTCCGCCGAGCAAGTGGTGAAGCCAGCCTTTGAGCCCAATCTCGCGGAGAGCAAGGCCGTTGATGACAAAAAACGCCGTGATCGCCAGCGCGGCTGTCGTACCAATGGAACCGGTCGCTGTGTGCATTCCCGGAAGTAACCCAAGGAGGTTCAGCACAAGGATGAAAAAGAACAATCCCACAAAGTACGGCATAAACTGCCGCACCAAGCGCTCTGAGCGAAGGTTGGGGCGGACGATTTCATCACGCACATACACCACAACTGCCTCCAGCGCATTCTGGAGACCACGCGGCGGTTCAAGTGGATTGCGACGGTAGCGCCTGCCCGCCCACCAGAACAGGCCGAGCACAATCACCATCCCGATCCACTGAAATACGACCAAGTTGGTCACGGACAGATCAAGTGTCGGTGATTTGCCATCCCTGGTGCGGACGATGTGGCCACTGTGCAGTCGGTAGCTGCCTTGCTCTTCCATTGCTTTCGTGTTCCGGTAGAAATGCCATGTGCCCCCATCGTACAAAATCACCGGTAACACGTCTGAGGAGGTGAATGCGATGTTGAGTTCGTGATGATCACCAAGCTCCTGGAGAAGATGCGGAATAACCTGCGCTGGCGGTATTTCCGCTGCATGCCCGTGCTGTGTTGCTAGTGTATCGTGTCCTGTTGAGCTCATCGGTTACCACACAGTAAACGGCACTCGCGCTCGCCGATAGCGGCGGCGTCGGAGAAGTGGTGTTTTAGATTTTTCGTGACGGGCGTGTAAAAAAAAAGATTCCACGAGCACCATCACAAAGAACGAGACCATGAGCGTCAGCGCAAAAGCAAGTCTGTTGACCTCAAACGTCGTAAGTACAACGACAATGAGCACAACCATCGCAAGGAGCCGTAGCGCCATTGCTGTCAGTACCAGCGTTGTTGCTCGATTGACAGGCAAGCGCTGTGCACGCCGCGCAACCGCAAGCCCTGCAGCGACATTTACCGCGCTCAGAAGAAAGCCCATCACAATCCCGAGCAGCACTGGCGATGCTTCCATCACTGCTCCCGCGAATGCGACGACTTCTCGCTCGTGGGCGTTCCCACCGAGTCTTTCGGCGTCAGCCGGCCAATTGCGCGGATAAAATGCACAATCGCTGCAGCAATTCCCAGCACAAAGCCGACGATTGTCCACAGCGGCATCATGCCGCTTGCTCGATCGGCGTACCAACCCAGTGCCCCTCCCGCAAGAACAGTCACTGCAAGCTCGACACCGAGCGAGAGCAAGGGTGCAAGCTGGCCAATGACTCTACTGCGGGATGGGGAGTGCGACGGCGGTGCCACAAACGAACGCTCAAAGAACCTCGTTACAGGCTGCAAAAATATGGCAGCGCAGCGCCACGCGCCAAATTTTCGTGGAATTGTTACGCCCGTTCCCCTAGCATTCCGATCGGACGCAACGTCACCTGCCGCTGGAGCTGGAAGCGCTTGACCGCATAGCGTTCGAGGTGGTCACGCATCGCTTCGACCGAGTCGGTTATGAGCACAAGCTCTCGGTCACGAGGGGAAATCGTACCTTCTTGCGCCATTTGCTCAAGAAGTGTCGCCACGGGATGCCAGTAGTCGCTCCCCATGAGCACGACGGGGAAATGCTCAATCTTTCCCGTTTGAATTAGCGTCAATGCCTCGAACATTTCATCGAGCGTTCCAATCCCGCCCGGTAACACCACGAACCCATAGGAGTACTTGACCAGCAGCACTTTCCGCACAAAAAAATAGCGCACGGTAATCCATCGGTCTAAATACGCATTCGGCTGCTGCTCGTGGGGCAGCTCGATATTGCAACCGATCGAACGCCCGCCTGCTTGTTTTGCACCGCGGTTGGCTGCCTCCATGAGTCCTGGGCCGCCGCCGGTCATCACAGTAAACCCTAAGTCCGCAACTGCACCTCCGACCGCCCGTGCGAGGTCGTAGTACGGATGACCTTCCTGAATCCGCGCTGAGCCAAAGATCGTTATGCACGGCCCAACAAAGTGCAGTGCACGAAATCCGCGGAGGAACTCCCATGCTACACGAGCAATGAAGCGCAACTCCTCCCATCGCCGGTGAGGGCCAGTGAGGGCGTACCGTTCATCAGTACGACGGTGACCATTGACGCTCATGGCTAAAATCCTCGCCTGCGTAACTGTTCGACAATCCGATCGAGAAACACGTATTCGACGCTACCGAACTGTTGCCCAACGGGCATGAGGAGAAATTCACCTTCGCTGGAAATCATCCCTGGTTGATACATCGCGTTGTCGAAAAGCGTTGCTTCCTCCGGACGAAACTCGTTGTCAATATCGGTGATGCGGATGAGTACTCCGATTGGCACTGGATGTTGAAATGGTGGCAGAAACTGGCTCGCCAAGAAAAGCCACGGTATGCGGATGCGCAGCACGTAGCCTGTTGCGTTCTTTTCCGCATGCGCAAGGACATCCGCCATCGCTCGCATGCGTAGCCGTGTGAGCATGCTGCTATCGCTGGCCATCAAGCGTAGATTCGGCGGAACAGTCTGGAAATTCCCAAGCTGCACACCAATCCCTACCAGTGGCGCATCTGGCTGCTGCCGCAAAGAAACTCCGCGCTTTTCTCGGCGAAGTGCGATACTCGGCAGCACGCTATCTGCAGCGTAGAGGTCAAACCACAACTCAAGCCGATCAGCAGGGCAGCTATCGCATGTTCCGACGACAAGCTCGTCATCGCGCACCTCGATGGCAAGGTAGAGATAGTTCGAATCATATGCCCCTGCAAGGGACATCGAGCAATCCTCGGGCCCTGACCAGTAGAATGCACCACGTTCGACGTAATCAACACTGGTCAATACAGCGCGCCGCTGGAATCCATGACCAGGCAGAAAGCCGCGCGGATAGATCGGCACAACGCTCAAGCGGCGTTCGAGCACGACGTTGCCCGACCGCGTCTGGGACCAGCGCTCGTACTTGCGAAGCTGCGGGTAGGAAAGCGTTTGCTCCAGCGTATAGCTCCCAATACGCTGGGTGCGGTATGCAGTGACCTCGACAAGGGCGATTCCATCGAACCGATATCCAGTGATTCGCCAATCGTACTGCTGCAGCTTTTCTGTGATATAGCACACACCGTAACGAATCGTCACCCCCACCTCCAGCGGCAATTCGATGAATCGGTACTCCTTGACCGCAATCCGAGTCAGGAAGCCATCAATATCGGCGAAAAGGTACACGTACATGCGCCGCGAGTTATCCCGAGCACGGCGCACTGCACAGGCAAGATCGTAATTTCCATCGCCAGAGAAATCGCCCGCATCCCACGAATAGAAGCGGTAGTCGTCGCCAGCAAAGCTATCGTCGAGATCGGCGATGAGTTCGCGATCGAAGTACGATTCGAGTTTGCTGTAAAACTCTGTGCGCGTCATTCCCTGCTGCGCAGCCGCATATGCAGATGCAATCAGACACAGCAGCAGTACAACCCAACTACGCATTTGCAAGGCGAGCGATTGTTTCCTCCGTCATCCGGTAGAGCTGCCACTGCGGTAAGCGTTCGGCACCCAGCGATGCATAGAAGCGATGCGCAGGCTCATTCCAATCGAGGACGATCCACTCCATCCGCCCGCATCCCTGCTGCTGCGCTCGTCGTGCAAGCTCCTGCATGAGTGCTTTCCCAATCCCCTGGCCACGCCAGTTTGGGTGGACGAAGATGTCCTCTACGTACAGCGTTGGCCGGGCAAGGAATGAAGAGTACGTTTCCAGATAGATACAATAACCGCAGACACTCCTTCCCTCAAGCGCCACAAGCGCTCGGTACCGCGGAGGCGTTTGCTCGAAGGCATCCTGGTAGAGACGCTCGCGCGCGGCTGCATCGGGTGGATCGAGATGCTCGTACTCTGCTAGCGCTGCAATCAGCTCGACGAATGAATCGAAGAGTTCTGGTTGCAGAGGTTCGATACGGCAGCCACTCATAGCTGCGCTGCGACATCATCTGGCACTTCAATTTCCATCATGAGCATCGCTGATGCAATGGTCTTCCCTTGCGCGTCGAGTTTGAGCGAGACAGTCCCTCCTCCGCCAAGCGCATTGTGTAACACGAAGTTGAGCGCCCACAGATTCGGCAGCTCATAGCGCTCAACTGGCCCGTGGCAGATACCCTCGAAGTACGCTTTCACTCGTTCGGGTGTCAGGTAGTCTCGTAGGAGCGGATACCACTCCTGGCGGTACGCAATGACGCCGCAGTTAGCTGCATCGCCTTTATCCCCGCTACGTGCGTGGGCAAGTTTGTAGAGCGGTACTCGTGCCATAATAGGTCAAGATACGAGCAATGATGAACTTCCAATTGCAAACCTACGGCGAGCTGGCCTTCGAGCGACGCAGGAGAGTACCGAGCACAAATGGAACAAGCAGCGTCGTTAGCATCACCATTACCATGATCGCTGAATATTCTTCTGCTGTCACCACACCGATACTCAGTCCGACCGATGCAAAGATGAGCCCAACTTCCCCACGCGGAACCATCCCCCAACCTACAATCCAGCGTCGCACTGGGCCTGCAACAAGCCCGGTCACAAGTTTACCGGCGACTGCGACAGCAGCGATGAGCAATCCTGCGATCACAACCTGCATGGATCCAAACGTTCGCAAGTCCACGCTGAAGCCTGTCATGACAAAAAACATCGGCACGAAAAAGTACGCCATCGGCTCGATGAGCTCCTCGACGTGGTGCAAACGGTACTGTTGCAGTATTTCGCTCAACCGTGCCGATGGAGGACCTTCCAGCGATGGAAGGACTTCCCGCTCAATTTTCTCGACAACTTCTGGCGCTTGGTACATCGCGAAGTACACACGATCAAGGATCAGGCCTGCACCAAACGCCCCAATGATGGGCGCTAAGTCAACAAGGTAGGCAAGGTATGATACTAAAAAACAGAACGCCGTCGGAACGGCAAACTTCATCGTCGTCGAGGAACTCAGCCGTGCCATCCACGTCGTGAGTATCGGTGCAATCCGCCCACCGACGACCAACGCACCGACAAGGAAAATGAGCGATTTTGCAACGATGAGGAGAACGCTGGCTAACTCAAACGTTCCCGTCAGCACTAATCCACGGACCACCGCCAGAATAATAACCCCAAGCACATCATCAATGACTGCTGCTCCCAAGATGATGTTCACCTCGGGACTAGAGTGCACACCAAGGTCGCGGAATACCCGCACAGAGATACCCACCGAGGTTGCCGTCAGCGTTGCGCCGAGGAAAATATGCGCGTTGATGCTCTGCTCTGGAAACAGGACTATTCCGAGGAAATATCCCCCAACGAAGGGTAGAATAACCCCCATTGTACCGACGAGCATCGCCCGAAGACCGACGGTGCGGAACTGTTCCAAATTTGACTCTAAGCCGATTTGGAAGAGCAGAATGATCGTCCCGACCTCAGCCAAAAATTTCATGACGGTGCTCGAATGCATCGTCTCGAGCCAACGGAATCCAAGGAGCGTCAGACCGCTGAGTACAATGCCCGCCAGTATTTCTCCGAGCACTGGTGGCTGCCCGAGGCGTTCAACAGTGCTGCCGATCCGGGCTGCAATCAGGACTGTTGCAATCCACCCAAGCGAGAGAAAAATCTCATCGGGCGTGCTGCCCCCACTTGCAGCATAGGTTTCGACGCTGCTGAATGCAAGTGCTACAGCAGCAACTATCAACCACAGACGTCGGCGGCGCATGCGAGGGGACCACAACTTTGACGTTAGTGCATACCAAGACGAGTGCGAAAGTACTCTGCGGTTCGGCGTAATCCATCCTCGCGCGACACGTGCGGCTGCCATCCCAGACGCTCACGTGCACGGCGAATATCCGGCTGGCGAACTTTGGGGTCATCCTCCGGCAGAGGATGGAATTCAATCGGACTCGAAGAACCAACCAAATCCCGAATCTGCTTGGCAAGTTCGAGCACGGTTACCTCGTCGGGGTTACCAAGATTCACCGGCTCAACGACGGTGGAATGCAGCAGACACACGATTCCTTCGACCATATCGCTCACGTAGCAAATCGAGCGCGTTTGTGAGCCATCGCCGAAGACCGTGATTGGCTCACCACGGAGTGCTTGCGCCATGAATGCAGGAATCATGCGCCCGTCGTTGACACGCATCCGTTCGCCATAGGTATTGAAGATGCGCGCGATTCGCGTATCAAGCCCGTGGTAGCGATGGTACGCCATCGTCATCGCTTCGGCAAAGCGCTTTGCCTCGTCGTACACGCCGCGGACACCAATCGGGTTGACATTGCCCCAGTATTCCTCCGGTTGTGGATGGACAAGTGGATCCCCATAGACTTCGCTTGTGCTGGCAAGCAGGAAGCGCGCACCTTTCGCCTTGGCAAAGCCAAGTGCCTTAT
>BEHW01000048.1 GCA_002898675.1 bacterium HR20 | reverse complement strand
AATCGTCAGATTTGCGACACTTAGCCGTGCCCACCGGGAAATATCGAGCCATCCCTCAGCAGATTCGAGTTCGATTTGGCCAGTGTTCCAAATTCGGAGTCCGTAGAAGTCAGCGGTTCCAGTCGGGTTGTCTGCCGGTGCTTCCAGCTGCAGATGGCTAAACTCGATGTAGCCGCGTCGCCCACCCTGCGGTGGATCGAGAATCTCGATAGTCCCATCGCGGAGGATAAGTTCGGCGAGCGAGCCAAAGCGGAGCGAAAGACCACCGCGGATGTCGAGCGTAGCATTCCACCGCCAGCGACTTCCATCATCGTAGCCACTGAGCCGGACGCGAATGCTATCGAGCGCCCCCCAGCTGGAGGGCCGCTGGAGAGAAGGTGGCATGAGCACCGTCCCCCGCGCGGAGACACTCTGCAAAACTCCCTGGCACATCCGAACCGTGGCCGAATCGAGCCGGATCCCAAATCCGCCGAGTCTGATCGTGTCAGTCGAGCTTAGCCGAGCGACGAATGTCACCGCATGGCGTCGTCCGCTCCCCTGGTCAAAGATTGCCGCACAGCGACTGTGGAGTGTATCGTCCCCGATTGCGATGCGCGCGCGCAGTGCAGGGACGTACACCCCCCGCCACCGTGGATCACTCCAAGCCGGATTCTGACAAACCTCTGCTGGAGGGAATGCGGCTGGGTTCGCCTCGCTCGATAAGTCCACGACGACTGTATCAGCATCGAAGGAAAGCGGAGCGCCAAACGGTCGTACATCCCGAAGTCGTGTGATTAGGAGCGCTAATAGATCGCTCTTGCCACGGTCGAGGCGTAGTCGGAGGCTGCCGCGAACCGGCTGACCGCCCATGACTAAGCAGGGCAGCTCAACAGAACCGCTTGCAAACAGTGATGTGCTTATTGCTGGCGGCCGACGGCTGGTATCTACTGCGACACTGGCGTCGAGCGTATCCAGCCGCAGTGCGATGCACGGGCCGATGAGCAGTCCATCGCCAGTGCACTGCCAGGGGACTGGGAGTGCAAGCTGGTGGCGGCTGATCCCCGTTGTTGTGAGCGGAACACGGAATCTGATGCTATCGGCGGTGCTGCATGCCCAGCCCCAATCACTCCACCGCGTATGCCATGCACCGTCGAGCAGTACACGTGTTGGGCTGATCTCGAGCTGCTGCATGTACAGCGTGAGGAGTCCGAACTGTCGAGAAGCATAGATCGGCACAGTGAAAGCGCCGCTGATAAGCTGTGCATCCCCGGATGCGCTGGGACGGCGGACGGTAATGCCGGTAAACGTCACGCTAACGGAATCATCGAGGGGTGGAATGTAGAGCGCACCGCTGCCACTGATTGTGCAGGTTGATGAGCTACAAGCAATTGCAGCACTGAGCACGGTTCGGAAACCTCCAGGGAGTACGATCCGGCGGATGAGCGATCCTGTATCACTTGGGGGCAGCGACGGTGCACCCAATGTTCCAATCGCTGTGTCGCCGCTGGTGCCGGCGGCAGAGCGTTGCGAAGAGTCCCGCGGCAGAAGGCTGGAGTGCGTATCGGCAAATCGGAAGCGGAAGATTTCGCTGCGTCCGTTGTTCCGCGTCGCTGGGCGTCCATCGGGCCCGAGCGCCTCGACTTGCCAGACAAAACCCACCGCTTGAGGGAAAGCAGCGAAGGGAATATCGGTCGGAACGTACTGGTAGAGCGGAGCAACCAAGCCGCTGACGTTGAGCACAGGTGTATTGTAGCGTAACGCATCCAGCGGTGCCTGCCCCGGTAGCAACGGTGCAACGCGGAGGGTGTAGGTAATTGGCACAAGCGACCCCGTCACCGGTGCCCAAACGAACATCGGCGTTGCGCCTGGTGCAAGGGTGCTGTCGTTGCGTGGGTGCAGGAGCATCGGCGGATCAGGGAGCATCACCGTCGTGCGTGGGCAGAATGCCCCAGTGCCGCCAATCTCGCGGCCTGTGGCATCGAGGAGCCGGGCGCAGAACTCGTAGTCACCTTCGGGGAGTTGACCTGTCGCTTGGGCTTGCTGGCGGAGCGTTTCATCCTCAAGTTTGATCGCACTTTCATGGATGATCTGCGGGCCGTTGAGCACGAGCGTTCCATTCGGCGGGATAGAGAAGCGGGGTTGCTGCGGGTGGAAATCTTTGCTGCGGGCAACGACCGACTGACTTGGCAGACGTCGAATTTCAAACGAGACTACTGCGCCATCATAAGCAGTCGCTGTGGTGTTGCGGAGGATGATCTGGACGATGCTCGGATCACTTGCCCACACTGGGAGTGCTCCCGGGGCAGGATTGCGAAGGATCACCTGCATTTGCACTGGCTGAGCGCCACTCGGGAGCGCATGCAGGAGCAATGCCAGTAGAACGAAGCACATTCGCTTCATCGCAATTCGACCCACAAGTGAACAACAGCCATAGGCGGCGCCAAATACTGGGGCATATCCTCGATGAGTTCCCATGCGAATTTATCGTTTCCGGAGAAACCGCCATGTATCCGGAAGAATCCGCCACAGGTCGCGCAATCGGAGGACGCCGACGTTCCGGCGCTGGAATGCAAACCAATCGCCAGCGCCAAGCACTGCGTAGTATGCAACGATGCCGACAGGGAACAGTTCCCATCGCTGGAGGATTCCGCTCGCCAAAAACCATGCGAACGCAGCCACTGCTGCAAGAACCGTTATCCGTGCATGAACCGCGATTGCACCGGCAGCAACCAACACCACACCGGTCAATCCAAGCGGCATGACAAGGCTTGCCAGGCTGAGCGTCCGGAGCATGCCCGCTGCTGCTGCGTAGCGGCTCCCGAGCACAAGCCCAATGGCGTCACCAGCACTCCAGACTGCAGCGGTCGCAGCAACGTACGCAACAGTCAGTGTAGAAATTGCCTTGCTCGTGACCGTGTCGAGCGCAGCACGGTCGCCGCTTGCATGGTAGGTCACCGCTGCTGGGTACACGACGCTTGTGGCAGCATCGAGGCCAAGTTCGAAAAAGCGGAAAATCGTTTTTGCTGCTTGGTAGACCCCAACAGCTGCGGTGCCGAAGAACGTTTGTGCCAGAGCCACATCGAGCTGACGAACACTGGTGTGAATGACACTTGCGGTCATCTGGCGCGCGCCAAAATGCAGCAAAGGCTTGACTTGGTCTTTCCGAAACCGCATTGGCCTTAGGATGCCGCGGGTCAATATTGCAGCCACTGCAGAGCTGATCGCCATCCCACCGATTGCAATTGCAGCGAGTGACTCGAAGGAACCGAGCCAGCCCGCAGTAATCCCGTGCACCGTAGCAAGGGTCATCGTGCCGAGCCACGCAGCGTTGATCCAGAATATCTGTCGCGATTGAATGTCGCGCATGAGAAGCCGAAGGCAGAAGGTGCGAGGGATCGTGACTGCGCAGAAGATGATTTCCAGCCGGGCAACATCAGCAAAGCGTGGTTCGCCGAAGAGTTGACGCAATGCAGGCTGCGCTACAGCGATCGCCGCGACGATGACTGCAATGACGATGGTGTAGAGGACCGCCACTGTACCATCAACCACTGGGCGCATGGTCCGATCAGCACCGAATTGGATCACACCTTGGAGCAGCAGCCCATCGGCCACGACGAATATCCACGTTTGGATGCTCACCAACAGTGCGTAGAGTCCGTATTCAGCCGGCGGCAGCGCCCGTATCTGCAGAATTGCAATTCCGCCGTAGAGCACAAAGAGAAGCTTGTCGGCAGCAACCCACGAAAGTTTCGGGAGATGGTCCTGGATGCGCGGCATCGCGTGCAACGTCGGGAAACGATGCGCGAAGTTAGGAACGGCAGAGGCGTCGAGGGTAAGCCGATACTGGGATCGCTGTAAGGTTGGCACTCGTGCAGACTGGTGCGGAATTCCGGGCATCTGAGCGTAGTGTGCATCATCAACGCCAGCACACCACTCGCCAGCGCGCCAGGCACCTTCGTATTTTCGGCATACTTTTCGCGCACCGAGCTTGCAGTCTGCTGCGCATGTGCAGCCTGCGTGACGGTGCCAGGCAAACGAACCGCGGAAGACGTTTTGGATGTGCCGTTTTGTTGCCTACATTGGACCGCCAATCCTGGCGAACGATCTGCTCTATAAGCCACGGAACTCGCTCGTGGTCGCGCAGAGCGTCAACGCCGGTGAAATGTCCGTAGCTGTCAACGGCGATGGCTTCGGCGTTGGCTGGTACGTTCCCGAGCTCGATAGTGAGCCATGCGTGTTCCGCTCGATCAAACCAGCCTGGAGCGACGCCAATCTCCGCAATCTGGCGCGGAAGATCTATTCACCGCTCATCTTTGCGCACATCCGTGCAGCAACGCCTGGCTTCCCGGTCGAGGAAGTCAACTCGCACCCGTTCATGTGCGGCAAGCTCATGTTCATGCACAACGGCATGATCGGCGGCTTCCGCCAGATACGGCGCAAGTTGCTCCGCATGCTCAGCGACGTTGCCTACGATGCAATTCTCGGTTCAACAGACTCGGAGCACTTCTTTGGGCTGATCTTGAATCACATCGAAGATCCCTGGGGCGATGTAACGTGTAACGATATGGTCTATGCGCTCCACCGCGCGCTCGACGATTTGAGCACACTGCTCATCGAGGCCGGCGTGCGGGAGCATTCGTACCTGAACGTTGCGCTCACCAATGGGACGAGCATCGTTGCGCTGCGCTACACGAGCAATCCCGATGTGCAACCGGCCTCGCTCTACTACGCACTCGGTCGGCGCTATAACGCGGAGGTCGAAGGATGCATTGTCGAGCCGGCGCCTGAAGGCAAGCGTCCAGTGATGGTCCTCATCGCGTCGGAGCCGATCACAGCGCGGCGAACCGACTGGATCAAGGTCGAGCGCAATGCGATGATGATCGTGGACGAAACGCTCCGCATACGCTTCGAATCGGTCGAACTGCCGTTCGAACGCATTTTTTTCGACTACGAACACGACGAAGAACTCGACGATGCAGCACCGCGAACGCCATAGCGGCACGCGGCGCGTGATGGTGAGTGTGAACTTCTACCTGGAAATCGGCAATGGCTGAACTAATCGGATTGATCGTTGCATTCCCGCTCGTTGGATTTCTGCTCATCGGTCTTGGTGGGCGCCGCCTTGGCTCCGAAGCGCGGATCGGTGCACTTGCCTCCGCTGCGGTCGGCGCAAGCTTTGCCGTTGGGGTGTGGCTGCTGGTTGAGCTCCTTGGGCGTCCTGCGGAAAGTCGAACGCTTGTGCTACGGCTCTACCCGTGGATTGCTGCGGGAGATTTCAGCGTGGAACTTGCATGGCGCTTCGATCAGCTCTCGGCACTGTTTGTCCTGATTGTCACAGGCGTCGGGTTCTTGATCCACGTCTATGCGATTGGTTACATGCACGGCGACCGTTCGTTCGCGCGGTTCTTTGCCTACCTGAACCTGTTCATCTTCATGATGCTCAACTTGGTGTTGGGCGACAATCTCCTGGTGACGTTCCTCGGCTGGGAAGGGGTAGGATTAGCCTCGTACCTGCTGATCGGCTTTTGGTGGGATCAACAGTTCGAAGGCGTCCGTATCCGATGGACAGGAGAAGCAGCGATGAAAGCGTTCGTGGTCAACCGCATCGGCGATTTCGGGATGCTCGTGGCGATGTTCCTCCTTGTGCTCTACACCGGCACTCTTCGCTATGAGGAGATTGCCGGTGCTGTCATGGCAGGGACGGTGATTCCGCCACATGTTCTCACGCTCATTGCGCTGGGTCTTTTTCTCGGATGCACAGGGAAATCCGCACAGATCCCGCTGGCAGTCTGGCTTCCAGATGCGATGGCTGGTCCGACACCAGTCTCTGCGCTCATCCATGCCGCAACGATGGTCACCAGCGGGATATTCCTCATCTCGCGGATGAACGTGCTCTTTGCTGCATCACCGGACGCGATGGCTGTCGTGGCAGCAGTGGGGATTGCAACAGCGTTCTTCGCAGCGACGATCGGTCTTGTGCAAACGGACATCAAGAAAGTGCTGGCGTACTCGACCGTCTCGCAATTGGGCTACATGTTCACTGCGCTGGGAGTAGGTGCGTTCACCGCTGGCGTCTTCCACGTTATGACGCATGCGTTCTTCAAGGCGCTACTCTTTCTCGGTGCGGGGTCGGTCATCCATGCGCTCCATCACGAGCAGAACATTGAGCGAATGGGAGGTTTGGCGCGCTCCATGCCGCGCACGCATTGGACGTTCCTTGTTGGAGCGCTTGCGATTGCGGGCATCTTCCCGCTGAGCGGCTTCTTTTCCAAAGACGAAATCCTCTGGAACGCGTTCCTCTACGGCGGGCCATGGCTGTGGGCCATCGGTGTAGCTGCGGCATTCTGCACGGCGTTCTACATGTTCCGCCTCTACTTCTTGGTTTTTCACAACACCGAGCGGTTCGATCACCATCATCAGCCGCATGAGTCGCCAGCGGTAATGACCGTACCACTTGTGGTGTTGGCGGTGCTTTCTGCAGTCGGAGGATTGCTCGGCATCCCAGAAGCGCTCGGGGGGACTGCAATACCGAACGTCTTAGAGCATTGGCTGGAGCCAATCTTTGCACCGGGTGTGGCAATGCTCCACCGCGAAAGCATTCATGCTTCGCACACGCTTGAATACGTGCTGATGGGGATTTCGCTCACAATCGCACTTGGCGGAATTGGTCTGGCAAGGACCTTCTACTATCGCGAGAGCACGCGTCCAGCGGCACTGGCCGAGCGTTTTCAGGGAGTCTATCGCTTGCTGTGGCACAAGTACTTCCTCGACGAGGTGTACTACGCGCTCGTCGTGGACCCGATCTACCACCTCTCTGTGCGGGTGCTCTGGAGAATTACGGACGTTGGCATCGTTGATGGTGCCGTCAATGGCATAGCACGCGTGATCGGGCGTCTCGGCGAACGCGTGCGCCGACTCCAAACCGGTTACGCGCAGAGCTATGCGGTCCTCATGATGGCGGGCATTGTCGTTGTCGTGTGGTATCTGGCTTCCCACGCTGGGGGAAAGTAAATTTGCTGGCGACGTAGCTGCGCAACGCAGCGGTCGGCAACGCGCCGAAGCACATATGAAGTTTCAACGCTGGAGTTGTGTCGCGATGCGGCTGGTAGGATGGGCATTGGGATTGCTGCTTGCGGCACATGGAGCAGCTGCGCAGTCGCTCGTGATGGTAGCGACGATTGACGGTGTCATCAATCCGTTTACTGCAAGTTACTTGGAGCGGGCGCTCAATACCGCCAAGGAACGGAACGCTGCCTGCGTCATTGTCGAACTCAACACCCCAGGCGGACTCGATCGCGCAATGCGGGAGATGGTCCAGGCAATGCTCAGCAGTCCCGTTCCGGTGGTTGTGTACGTTGCGCCATCGGGAGCGCGTGCCGCATCGGCAGGGGTGTTCATCACACTTGCCGCACACGTTGCAGCAATGGCGCCAGGGACAAACATCGGGGCAGCTCACCCAGTTGCACTCGGTGAAGGGCAGATGGATTCTGTGATGAACGAAAAAGTTACCAACGACGCAATGGCGACCATCCGCGCGATTGCTGCCCTACGGCAACGTAACGTCCGCTGGGCCGAAGATGCCGTCCGGCGGAGCGTTTCGCTCACCGAACGCGAAGCACTCGATAGTGGCGTCATCGAGATCATCGCACGCGACCGCAGCGATCTGCTCGCTCAGCTCAATGGCCGCACTGTCTCCACAACGAACGGCGAGCGCACCCTTGTGCTCAGCGGCGCACGCATCGAAGAATTCCCGATGTCTGCCCTCGAGCGGTTCTTCCACACGATCACCGATCCGAACATTGCGCTGTTGCTGCTCTCGCTTGGTTTTTTGGGGATTGTCATCGAGTTCTACACGCCGGGTTCGTTTGGGCCAGGCATCGCGGGCGCGATATTGCTCATCATTGGGTTCATGGCAACGGGGAGTTTGCCGGTCAACTGGGCAGGGATCTTGCTGCTGGTGCTTGCAGCGATTCTGCTGGTTGTTGAGCTTTACACGCCGGGTGTCGGTGCATTCGCAATTGGGGCAGCGATCGCATTCGTTGTTGGAGCGCTGATTCTTTTTTCACCGCCGTCGGTTCCATCGCCGTCGTTACCCGTTGTTTCGGTTAGCGGCTGGCTTGTCGCGGCGATTGCGGCGATGTTCGTCTTCGTTGGTCTTGTCGTTGCGCGTGCAGTGCTCCGATCCCAGCGCAGCGCTCCGCGGAGTGGCGTTGAGCGCATCATCGGCGCTCGGGGCATCGCAAAGACTCGGCTGTCGCCGATTGGGACAGTGCTGGTCAATAGCGAGGAGTGGAGTGCTCAAAACGTCGGCACGGAACCGATCGTCGAAGGGCAGCCTATCGAGGTGATCGGAATTGAGGGAATGATTCTCCAGGTGCGAGCAATACTACCACACAGCGTCGAGCACCGCAGCTAATATTCCACCAGCAGAACGTGTATATTTGCTCGGCTTCTCTACGGAGATGTTGGACGTTGCTGGAAATCACTCACCATGG
The DNA here is from genome assembly GCA_002898675.1 of bacterium HR20. GTDB lineage: Bacteria > Bacteroidota > Ignavibacteria > Kapaibacteriales > NICIL-2 > NICIL-2. The sequence goes on along the minus strand of BEHW01000048.1, from coordinate 7,264 downwards.
AGCTCGTAGGGATGGATGCGGTCGTCGTCGTGCTGATTATCATCGTCGGGCTGTGGCTTCTTTCGAGGGCGATCAAGATTGTGCCGGAGTATCAGCGAATTGTCGTGCTCCGACTTGGGAAAAGCATTGGCACCCGTGGGCCGGGCTTTGTGCTGCTAATCCCGTTTGTTGATAAGCCCATCTGGACGGACCTTCGCGAGATGGTCATTGATGTTCCCTCGCAGACGTGCATTACCAAAGACAACGCACCTGTCGCGATTGACTTCCTCATCTACATGAAGATCATCGATCCCGAGATGAGCGTTATCCAGGTGCAGAACTTCCGCATGGCCTCGCAAGGGATCGCAACGACGACGCTCCGTGCGGTCGTTGGGGATATTGTGCTCGACGATGTGCTTTCCAAGCGCGAACACATCAACGAAACACTCCGACAGAAACTCGACGAAGTCACTGGGCGTTGGGGTGTGAAGGTAACAGCCGTTGAGATTCGCGAGATTCTCCCACCGCGTGAGATCCAAGACGCGATGAGCCGCCAAATGTCCGCTGAGCGCGATCGTCGAGCACTCGTGACAGAGGCAACCGGGAAGCGGGAGGCAGCAATCACCGTCGCTGAGGGTGAAAAGCAGGCGGCAATTCTCAAAGCGGAAGGGCAGCGCCAAGCAACAATTTTGCAAGCCGAAGGACAACGCCAAGCAACGATTCTCCAAGCCGAAGGGTATGCACTTGCGTTGGAGAAAATCTTCGAAGTTGCTCGCACACTCGATAGCAAAACGATGAGTCTGCAATACCTCGAAGCGCTCAAGACTGTCGGCTCAAGTCCTTCGACGAAATTTATCTTCCCGATGGAACTGCTCAATCTGGTAAAGCCCTTCGTCGAGCATACCAATAAGGCTGCCGAGTGAGTGTGGAGCAAGCCTCCCGCGCGATGCAGGCACGTAGCCGCATGCGGTGGTTACTACACGCTCTCTGGTGAATAGTCGCGTGTGCTCGTGCTGGTACGTTCCGATGCGAGCACGCGAGCGTAGGTACGCAGGTAGAGCGCTGCATCGTGGGGGTCGCTGCGGCGGAGCTTCCATCGCTTTGGGGGCGGTATCTCTGCCAGGACGCGAGGGTCGCTGAGAAATTCCATGTGGCCGATGGCCGCCGAGTCCACGCCAGCAGCGTGGAAGAGCCGATAGATCTCCGCCAGCGGCGTGCCAGCAGTCGCGCACCAGTCCCGCTGCGATTCCGTCGTAGCCAGCGGTTCATCGCCAACGGCAGCGTCGAAGTACTCTGCTGCATGCTCGCGCCACTGGCCGACGGTACGCTCGAACGCAGCGAAGATCTCGCGATCGCTCATCGAAGCCAAGCGCTGGACGACGTGCCCGACTGCGCAGCGCCCGACGTGGCCCCACTCATAGCGCTCGCCACGGTCGAGCGCGTCAGCTGCACTCTCCAACGCAGCTATCAAGCGCTCTCGCATAGTGTTCATCGCTCATCGAAGCACGGGGGAACATATCTTCGTCTGCAAAACTGCAACAGCAACGCTTCTGGTTCCAAGGGTGAATCGTTTCGCATCCAGCTGCATCACACTTGGTTTGAAATGTACAACACTGCAGGATGATGTGCGATGTTTTTTCGATGGCTCTTCGGAGGTAACAGCACTGTCTCAGCCGAGGAGGCGAAGCAACTATTGGCCAAGGGTGCGTTGCTGGTAGATGTGCGCACACCCGGTGAGTTTGCAGCGGGGCACGTCCGCAGCTCGCGGAATATTCCGCTCGACCAGCTTCCGCGGTATCTCGATTCCCTCAAGAAGAATGGCAAGCCGGTGGTGTTCGTCTGTGCGTCTGGCAATCGCTCTGGAAGAGCCACTGCGATGGCAAGGCAAGTCGGCATCGAAGCGTATAACGCAGGGAGTTGGACGAATCTGCGCTAATGGCGTCGCGGCACTCACGAAGTCGTAAGTGCCGCGACGGGTTCCACGCACAACGTTTACTGCTACCGCACAATCAGCAGAGGCAACGTAACCTGCTGGCCGCCTTCGAGTACAATGCTGACCACGTAGATGCCTGCCGGCACAGAGCGGCCGCTCCGATCGGTTGTAGTCCACCGGTAGCTGCCGAGTGCGACCGTCTCGAGCACCATGCCTCCACGCAGATCAGCGATCCGGATCGTGCCACGCTGGTTGCCAAGTTCAATTGTGGCAGCATCAGTCGCTGGGTTCGGATGAATGGAAATACAGCTCGTTTGATCTTCGGCAACGCTGGTGCCCTCAATTGCTTCTGCCTGGAGCACAATTACGTCTTCGAATGCAACGCCTCGCTGATGGCAGTAGAAGGTCAGCGTTGCACGGTGAGTTCCTGCTCGCACAGGATGGAAGCGAATCGGCACTTCGGGGCACGTGCTGCTTTGGGGACTGAGCAAGCGGATCTGCGTTTGCCATGCGCCTGGGAGAAGTTCGAACGCAGTGGCATCATCGCCTCCGAGGACTACAGAGTCAACGGTGAGCTCAACTCCCGTCTGGTTGCAGACTGCAAGCGCAAGTTCATTTTGTTCGCTCACTTTTGTGGTGTCGAAGCGCGCCGATGCAGGCGTTATAGCGCGGGCGAATGCATTCCCAAGAAGTTGGAGGCTCCGCTCGCCGCCGTTGCTCGTTACCGTCAGTACAGCAGTGAAGTTACCTTCCGCTGTTGGTGCGAATGTTACACTCCCGACGAGCGAATCGCCTGGCGGTATCGTTGCTGGCAATGTGAGCGTTTGTGCAAACACTGAAGCTCCAGTGCCACTGATGGTGGCACCTGTTACCTGGAGAGGAGCAGTGCCACGGTTGTAGAGCACAAGTCGAGTCTGTTCTTGGACGCCAGTGCGGAGCGAGGGGAACGTTATCGCTGCGTTCGATAGCTCCAGCACAGGTGTCGGCTGATCTGTAACGGTGATGGTTACTTGGCGGGAGTTGACAGAGCCACAGCTATTCGACACCGTGACGTAGTACGTTCCCGCATCGGAGTCTGTTGCGCTGGCGATAGTGTAGGTTGCTGCTGTTGCACCAGGGATTGCACGATTGTTGTGGTACCATTGGTACGCCAGCCCATTGCCAGAAGCAGTCACGGTGAGCGTTACACCACTGCCCCGTGTGACGGTCTTGGATTCTGGTTCGGCAGTGATGACGGGTTTGGCGGTGACTGTGACCTGTGCTGCATTCGAGGTCACCGATGCTTGGCAGATCGTGTTGGTGATCTCGACCGTGTAGCTGCCGGCGTCGTCGGTTGTTAGGCCTGTGATGCGAAGTGTCGCAGTGCGAGTGCCTTGCAAGCGGCCACCGTCGTTGAGCAAGACGCCGTTTTTCCTCCATTGGTAGGCGTTCGCAATCGTGCGGCTCACACCGACGGTAAGGACGAGCGTATCACCTTCGCAGCGCGTTTGTGATGATGGTTGTGTCGTGATTGCGGGTGGAATCGCTACCTGGAGCTGCGCTTGATTGCTCGTCGGTGCGCCGCAGTCACCGGTAACGACGCATGCGTAGAACCCTGTATCGGCAAGTGCGACGGTGGCGATGGTGTAACTCGCACTGGTTGCTCCGGCGATGTCAGCGCTTCCTTTCCGCCATTGGTAGCGGAGGTTTGAGCCAGTGGCAGTGACGCTGAACGTCACTGATGCACCCTGGCACACAGTTGCGGATTGTGGATGTGCTGTGATTGTCGTCTGCGGATTGATTGTGAGCGTTGCGGAGTTGCTCGTGACGGGCTGTCCGCATGCACCGCTGACGACGCAATCGTACGATCCTGCCTGCGCTTGGGTAACATTGGTGATAGTCAGTGTTGCTCCCGTCCCGCCGGGAACATCAGTGCCATTGCGTCGCCAGCGATACGAAAGATTCGATCCTGAGGCTGTAACGCTGAAGCTCACGGTTGCACCCTCGCATGCAGAGGCATTCTGCGGATGAGCGGTGATGCTCGTTGGCGCCGCCAGCGTAAGGTTCTGCGTTGTTGACGAAATCGTGTTGTCCGAAGCATCGCTCAAGCGGATGCGATATTGGTTGCCCGGTTGAAGTGTCGAAGGAATCGTAAACGACTGTGAGTTCTGCCCATCTTGGGAGTTGAGCGTTCCAACGGGAGTGAAGCTGCCGCCGCCATCGCTGGAGATCGAGACGACGACGGAGCTAATGCCGTAGCTCGTCCACTGAAGCGTCACGCTACTGCCAGCACACAGGATTTGCGATGGCGTCGGGGCGGTGATGGTGATTCCTTTGACGATGACTGTCACACTCTGGAGAAAATTCCACTGATCGTTAGGGTCATTGTTTCCGTTGCCATTGACTGCATTCCCTGCTGCGCGGACGGTGTAGGGACCAGGCGTTGATGGAGCTTGCCAGGTAAACTGCCAGGAGACGCTTCCACCGCTGAGCGACTTTGGTTGCGTATGTGTGAGCTCTCCGCTCATGATCTGCGTCAGTTGTCCGCTGATGGTGCCGAGTGTGCCGGCGTTCTGTCCATTTGAATTGACGATTGCCAAATCAAAGCCCGCTGATGGACGCGAGCTATTCTGCAACGTGAGGGTGAACGTGCTCGTCGAACCGGGGGTGACAGTGGTCGGGCCGCTCAAACTGAGCGACGTCGCGCTCGATGGTGACGTGCTATGGCACGTGCAGCCTGTAGTGGTCTGACCAGAAATCCCAGAAGGATACGCCCATGCTACAGAAGCTACTGCGAGCAGCAGGGTAGAAAGAGCGGCGAACGTGCGCGTCATTGGTACCTCCAATAATCGTGAAACATTGAAAGGGACATTCGGAAGATACCTCGCATCGCTTCGCTACACTCGACTTGCTACTCGATCAGAAGGCGGAGCCACACAATACGGCTCGTTGCGTTGGGAGCTTGACATGACGCTGTCGCAGGGGAGCCGAGCTGGCAGCTGACAAGGTACATGCCTTGTGGAAGCCAGCTGCCGCGTTCGTCCTGCAGAGGAAGTTCCACCTTCGATGCATCAGTCGTTTGGCATTCGAGGCGGCGGAGCAAGCGACCATGAGCGTCGTAGACAACAATGTGCGTAATCGGCAGCGGCGATTCAATCACTGCGCGATGTACTGCAGGCTGAGGGTAGAGGCGAACGCTAATGGTTGCAGCGTCATCCTCGACCGAGACAGCAGGGCTAACCTGTACGCGGATTGGGGCAGATTCTGCCGTTCCACATGCGTTGCTGACCTGGACGGCATAGGTGCCTGCATCGCCAGCGGAGATGGACTCGAGGAGGTATCTGCTGCCCGTTGCGCCGCTGATGGGGGCACCGTTCTTGTACCATTGGTACGTGCAACCCGTGTCGGGTGTAGCGACGACGTAGAGTTCCAATCGTCCTCCCGCGCTGATCGTTGTATCGGCAGACTGTCTGGAAATCGTTGGCTTAGGTCTGACGGTGAGCGTCACGGCGTTGCTTGTGACACTCCCGCATGCACCGGTTACCTCGCAGAGATACTCGCCGGATTGATCTGCTCGCAGATTGGTCAGTTGCAATTGCGATGCTGTAGCTCCCGGTATCGCAGTGCCATTGAGCTTCCACTGGTAGCGGAGATTGCCACCACTCGCTGTGATAGATAACGAGACGCTGCCCCCTTCGCATTGGGGTGCTGGCGATGTTGGTTGCGTGCGAATCGTCGTGCGGGGGATGATTGTCAAGTCTGGTGTGTCGGTGTAAACCAAGTCGTTCTCTGCGTTCATCAGACGGAAGCGGCACTGCAACTGCGAGTTTATCGAAGTCGGACAGGGATAGCGGAATCTATTGGTACCGTCTCTTGTGCTGACTGCGGTAATGGTCGTCCACGATGTGCCGTTGTTAGTGGAGTAAGAAATGCTCGTCGAGGTGATCCCGTAGCTTGTCCACTCGAGCGTGATCGTATCTCCTGCACAAACCGTCATGGACTGAGCAGGTGCCGTCACAATGATTCCTCGAACCACAATGGTTACTGGTGGAAGGTAATTCCACTCATCAATTGCGTTTGCGCGACCATCCGAATTGGTTGCATTCCCGACGGCGCGAATTGTATAGATGCCTGGCTGGGATGGCGAGCGCCACTGCACCTGCCACTTAGCGGTGCGGGGCGTCCCGGACATGGTTCGCCGATCGCGGTGTGTCAATTCACCATTGAGAATCTTTACGTAACTGTTCTCGGTGGAAGGGAACTGTAGCGTCCCGGCCGGCTGTCCATTCTGGTCGAAGGCTGCTAAATTGAATCCTGCCGATGCCTGGCTCGAGTGCTGCACTTGAAGGGTGAATGTGTTTACTGTGTTGGGATCAACCGTCCGATCGCCGATGAGCGTGACTGTAGTTGCGGTACTGGGTTGTGATCCATGGCAAGTTGAACCCCCACAGCCAATCTGCGTTCGACCAGAAATGCCATCACGGTACGCCGCTGCTTGACTGGAGCAGAGAACAAATGCAAACACTGCGGCGGTGAGCTTGTGCAATACCTGCTTTAGAATGAAATGCTTCACCATCTGCCATCGTTGGTTAGTGCCATGACTGCTAACACAAATGTACACAAAAAATGCGTGAGAACCAAACATCACCGATGCATGTGCAGGTATGCAGGAACATTGTAGAAGCAACGCTTCTGTGGGTGATTCTGTGCGCTGTTTTTCAGTTGCACGGTATTTGCGTGCGAGCTCAGGCAACCCGTTGAATGTTCCGTATTTTTGCACTGTTGACTACTTGCCCACTGCTGCCAGGCGGCAGGCTGGCACAAGTGCCAGCGGGTTCGAGGATGTTCCCGTTTCACCGTTTGCGAGGCGGACATACGCATGCCCGATCGTCCGTTGAGTATCCTTTTTGTCTCCAGCGAGGTTTATCCCTTCGCAAAAACTGGTGGATTAGCAGACGTCTCCCACGCGCTTCCTATCGCCCTCCGCGAACTTGGTCACGACGTCCGCGTCATGCTGCCAAAGTATGGCAACGTCAGCGAACGCCGCAATCGCATCCATGAGATCAACCGCCTCAAGGAAGTGCCAATCGCTGTTGGCGAAACCGTCGAGCTTGCAACGATCAAATCCTCCTCGATGCAAAATCCTCGGACGAAAGTCCAGGCCTATGTCACGACCAACTACACATACTTCGACTCTAAGAAAGGTCTCTATGCTGACCCAATCACCGGGGAGCCATATAACAACGACGAGCGCTTCATCTTCTTCGATCGGTCTGTGGTGACCACGTGCCTTCTCCTGGGGTGGTTCCCCGATATCATCCATTGCAATGCCTGGCAGACAGGGCTCATCGGCGCGTACATCCGGACAATGCA
>BEHW01000047.1 GCA_002898675.1 bacterium HR20 | reverse complement strand
AAAAGAGTTGCTCGAACGTGAGATTGTGCCGTACGTCGAAAAGCATGGCGGCAGCCTGGAGCTTGTCGAGGTTACTGGGTCCACTGTTCGCGTTCGGCTGCGAGGTGCATGTGAGCACTGCAGCGCGCAGATGGTCACGCTCCGAATAGGCATCGAACGGCTTCTGCGGCGCGCGCTGGATCCCTCTCTTCGCGTTGAGCACGTTCGATGAGGTGCGTTAGCGCGATGCTCGCTCCACCGGAGTCAGTGGGCGCACAACACTAATACCAGCGGCGCTGGGGTAGGAGCGGACGTACTCTTCCAGGCTTGGCTCAAGTGTGACTTTCCCAGATTTTGAGGAGGCGTGAAGCAGCGAGAGCTTGCCGCCCGATCGAAGAGCGATGCCAAGATGTGCATAGTCGAGTCCGGGTTTGGTCGTTGCGATTGCGATGATGTCGCCGGATTGTATCCCGCTGAGTGCAGTGGGAAGGCGATCTAGTGGGATGATCGCCATCGGGCGACGGGAAAGTCTCCGTTCGATGGTGCGGATCTGAGTGATGAGTGCGCTGCTGTCGCGGAGCTGGGGATAGAGTTCTGCATGCGTGCTCATAAAGTCGAGCTTCTTGCGCACTGATTTCGCTCCGAGCTGGCTGGAAATATCGCGTACGATACCTTTTGCGACGTTATCGGCGATCCATTCGCTGGTGTAGTGCAGGCGCGAAGGATATCCATCCACGACGCCATGCCGATAGCGGATGCGCTCGAGTTGGTGCATGAATTGGTTGTATGAACACTGGCCGAGTGCTGCACTTTGTGCTAATGCAAGAGCACTTTCGACGAATGTGACACAATCGAATCCTTCGCTGGTGAATCGGCAGCGCTCGTACAGTCCGGTATCGAGTGTTCCTGCGCGGTACGGACGACCCACGAATAGCTGGGCGACCATTGCATAGAGCACTGGAAAGGGTCTTTCCGTCCAGCGTTGTCCACTGATGAGTGCGCACTGGCTTGCGATCCAACTCGAATCGTGTTCGCGGGTGCTAGCCTGCGATGTCGCGATGCTCGTTGTGCAAAGCAGGAGTGCGAGAATACGTCGGTGCATCATACCCAGAGCCACACAAGAACGAAGTGTGGCGAAAATAAACCGTGCGTGTGCTCGTTTGTGGCAGCACCATACGTTCCTTTGCTCTCCCAGATTCCCATGCGTGCCCTCACTGTTGCGTTCTTGCTGGTTGCTACCTTAGCGGCTAATGGGCAGAAGATCCTCATTCCGATGGATGCGCGAACGCAGTCTGACCACCTCAAGGCGTATGGCATCGCATACTGGGTATTGACTCGTGGGCAACCGGTTGATTGGCTGCTCAACTACCGCGGTGGCTCGTTCCTGACCGATTACAGCGACGCGATTGCTGCGGAATGTCGCGTACGAGGAGTCTCCTTCGAAGTACTCGATGCAGCAGCGGCGGCGAGCATCCTCGCAGAGGTCACCAGCGAAAACAACAACATGGATGCAGTGCGCTTGGAGAAAGCCCCACGCATTGCCGTCTATGCCCCGCCCGGTTTCCGTCCATGGGACGATGCTGTCACGCTTGCGCTTGAGTATGCCGAAATCAAGTACGATAAGGTCTGGGATGAGGAAGTCCTCCAAGGCAAACTCGAAGGGTACGATTGGCTCCACCTCCACCACGAGGATTTCACCGGCCAGATTGGGAAGTTCTACTACTCATTTGCAACGGCACCGTGGTACATTGCGCAAGAGCAGCTTCTACGGACGACAGCGCAAAAGCTCGGCTTTGCCAGTATTCGGGAGCTCAAACGCGCTGTGGTGGATAAGATCCGCGAGTTCGTCGCAGGGGGCGGCTTCATGTTCGCAATGTGCACAGCAACGGATACCTACGACATTGCACAAGCTGCGCACAATACCGACATCGTACCAGCGATCTTCGATGGAACCCCGGTTGATCCTGATTGCCAAGCAAAACTCGACTATAGCCGCTGCTTTGCGTTCGAGAATTTCCACGTCATAACCGATCCGGCTATCGTTGAATTTTCGGACATTGACGTTGACCCGATGCTACTTATTCCCAATCAGGCATCGGATTACTTCACGCTCTTTGAGTTCTCTGCAAAGTACGATCCCGTCCCGACGATGCTGACGCAATGCCACGTCAACGTCATCAAGAACTTTTTAGGGCAGACGACCTACTTCCGCAAGCAGTTCATCAAGAAGTCGGTGACGATCCTCGCCGAGCGCGAAGGAACAGACTTTGCCAAGTACATCCACGGAAATTTCGGGCGGGGAACGTTTACGTTCTACGCTGGCCATGACCCCGAAGACTACCAACACGCTGTCGGCGATCCCCCGACGGATCTGTCGCTCCACAAGAATTCTCCGGGGTACCGGCTGATATTGAACAACGTGTTGTTTCCAGCAGCGCACAAGAAAAAGCAGAAAACCTGATCATCCCGCCCTCATGCAGTGGGGAACATGCACATAAGGAGTTGTTTGCACACGGGCATGGAACGTAGGAACGCTATTGACCCGATGAGCTGCCGCGATCTTCCTTTGGTTTTGTGAGCACTTCGCGGAGCCGTTGCATCATCTGGCGTTCGAGGATGCCATTGGCATTCCATGCGTGAGATAAGTGTGTCACGTATGCTTCAAAGCCGCTTAGTTCGGCTGTGAGCACAACCTGTACTTTTTTATCGGGGAGATCCTTGACGTTGAAATTGTACTGAATACGTCCCGAAGTCCATACTCCACCACGAATGATTGGAACGCGGCCATACCGCTTGAGGACGTCGTAGGTGGAATCTTCTCCTGAGGCGAGCACACACGGCGCCGAACGAATGTTGCCGCGATACACTTCGGTTTGTTCATCGAAGCTTTGTTTTTCGCTCTCGATACCGCAGTGCTGCTCTTCGATGATCTGCTTGATTGCACGCCAGACAACTGGGAATGGCCGCGCGAACGTATCGCGGAGCACCACGAGGGAGTCCTGCTTCTGGGCGCGGAGATCAGCGGGGGCGAACACTGCACCAAGCAGGGCGATGAGTGCAATGAAGTGCCGCATAGCTATGCCAGAGAGTGTGAGACTTGGTTTGGCTCTGTTAGACGAACAGAGACGATTTTCGATACACCGGGTTCTTGCATCGTGACGCCGTAGAGAATATCGGCAGCTTCCATCGTGCGTTTGTTGTGTGTGATCAGGAGAAACTGCGTTGATGCGCTAAAGCGCCGAATCAGTGCCAAGTAACGGTCAATATTGGCATCGTCGAGTGGCGCATCAACTTCGTCGAGAATGCAAAATGGCGATGGCTTGACAAGGTAAATCGCAAAGAGCAGCGCAATGGCGGTGAGCGTTTTTTCGCCACCGGAGAGCATTTCGATGCTCGAGGGACGTTTGCCTTTGGGACGAGCGATGATGTTGATCCGGGCATCGAGTGGGTCGTCGCCTTCCATAACGAGGTCAGCTTCGCCATCGCCGTGGAACAGTAGAGCAAAGAGCTCCTTGAAATGCGCGCGGATTGCTTCGAACGTGCGCAGGAACTGCTCGCTGGCAGTAGCGTTGATCTCGGCAATTGTGTCGCGCAAATTTGCTTCGGCATGCTGGAGGTCGCGGTATTGTGCTTCGAGCTCATCGAGCCGCTGCTTTTCGCGTGTGTATTCCTCCAGGGCGGAAAAGTTGATCGCACCAAGTGATGCAACCTGCGACGTCAAGCGGTTTATCGCGGCATCAATCTCTTCGTCGGTGCGGTGATCAGTGGCAGTATACGATGCAGGTTCGATCCCGTGTTGAGTCTGGAGCTGTTCTGCAACAGTGGCTTGCAGCGTTCGAATGCGCTCGAGCTCGACGTCGAGCATGTGGAGCCTGGTGGTGAGATCCTCGCGCTGGCTCCGGAGTGTTTCGAGGTGCTGGTGGGCAGCTGTCAGTTCGCTTCGACGCGCTGCAAGCTCGCTGTCGAGCGCGTGTCGCTCGGAAGCTATCGCTTCAAGTTGGGAAACCAATGCTGCCAGATGCTGGGATTTCAGCTGAAGCTCGGCTTCCAGCTGTGAGCGGAGCTGCTGTAGCTGTTCGCGTTCGGACTGGGTGTCTTCTTGGTCGGAGGCGATCGTCGAGCGCTGGTGCTCGAGCCGAGCGATAGTATCGCGAAGCGATTCGATCCGTGCGCGGATACGCATGGCGGACAGCTCAGTAGTGCGAAGCTGCTCATCGAGTCTGGATAGTACCTGCTCTTGTTGGCCGATACGTTCGGCGATTTCGGCTTGGCGGGCGAGCAGTTGCGCGTGCTGGAGTTGACTTTCGCGGAGCTGAGTGTCGAGAGCGACATCTTCGGCAAGGAGTGCGGCTTGTTCTTCGCCGATAGCTTTGAGTTCGCTCTGGAGACGCTCGATGGTGCTGCGTAGCTGCTCACGCTGCGATGTTGCTTCTTGCAAGGATTGTTCGATAGCAAGCAGTGTGCGTTCTGCTGTGCGGAGAGCGCTCGTGCGAGCGTCGAGGTCAAGAGTATCGCGCTCAGCGATGGCTGCGGCGATTTGTTGCTCGAGCGCTTGGTGTTGCTTGTCAAGCTCGGCCAGTTGCGTGGTGAGCATTTCGAGCCGCTTGCGGCGCCCGATACGGAGACCTTCGGTGTCACCTGCCCGCCCGAGCAGTGCAATGCCAACGCGCGTGCGAATCTGTCCTTGGCGGTCAACGACTGCACGGATCGATGGGAACGTAGCAAAAAGTTCATCTGCACGGTCGAGCTCGTCAACGAGTGCGATGCCTTCGAGCAATGCACGGAGGAGCCAGAGTGCAGGCTCGTCGGCGGAAATATGCTCAGCAAGCCAGCGTGCTGGTGCGGTGTGGGGGAGCGGCTGTGGTGGTGGAAATCTGGGAACCATCTCCAGGCAGATAAGGTGTGCCTTGCCTCGGAGATGCTTCCGAAGCCAGCCGCCGAGTAACGTTAGCTCCCGTTTGGTTTCAACGACTGGGTACTGCGCGATGCTGCCCAGCACCGATTCGAGCGCAACCGCCACATCGGCGGGTGCACTGAGAAGATCACCGAACGACACCGACGGTTGGACCGGTGCATTCTCGAGAGCCTTGGGATCAAGCTCAGCATGCTCGACAATGCTTTCGAGCAATGCCCGTTGGGCGCGCACGTGCGATGCTGTTTCGACAAGCTGCTGCTTTGTTACACGCAGCGCTTCGATAGTAGCTTCAAGTTCTTGCTTTCGCGCTTGTGCTGCAGAGAGCTCCTGCTCAAGCTCGGCAATTGTCTGCATCGCATGAGTCCGGTCTTCGGCGGTTTGTCGAATGCGAGCATCAACTTCGCCAGAGCGAGTGCGGAGAACTTCGAGCTCCGCAGCCAGTCGCTGCGAACGCATCCCGAGTTGTTCGGCTGTATGGCGAATGTGCGCACGCATTGTAGCGAGTCGCTCGCGGTCTCGCTCGAGTAAGCGGACAGGTTCGGCAATCTGAGCCTGCGCGCTGAGCAGCTCGTGGTAGCGCTGGCGTTCGGCATCGAGTGTCGAGCGTAGTTCTGCAGCTTGGGTTTCGGCTACTTGTTGTTCATCCACTGCTGCAGCAAGTTGCGCCTGTGCAGATTCAAGCTCGCTTTCAATTCGGTCGTGTGTCCTTGAACGCGAGCGGAGCTGCTCGAGCAAGGAATCCAGCGCGCTCTGCGTTGCGCGAGAGCGTTCTTCGAGGACAGCGCACTGACTTGCTAACGTGCTTCGCTCGGCACTAAGCTGCTGTTCGAACGCGGACAGTTCATTCCGCTGGTTTTCGAGGGAACTGAGATGGCTGGCAAGGCTCGAAATGCGCTCACTTTCGGTGGCAACTGCGGTGGTAATCGTATCAAGTTCCGCGCTGAGCAACTGACGCTGCACCTCGAGCTGTTGGCAGTGGTTTCTGTGTGCGCACCACGTACGAAACAGCCGTTCGGCTTGGAGCGAGCGAAGCTCAGTATCGAGTGCGGCGTATCGCTCGGCGCGTTCAGCCTGGCGTTTGAGCGAGCCAACGGTACGGCGGAGCACCGTGAGGTGATCGAGGACACGTTCGATGTCCGTGCGCGTAGCATCGAGCTTTGCGAGTGTTTCCTTCCGTCGCTGTTTGTACTTGACAATGCCAGCAGCCTCTTCGAAAAGGTGTCGTCGTTCGTCGGAGTGGTCTTCGAGAATCTGCTCGACCATTTTCAGTTCGATGACCGAGTATGCATCGGCACCCATGCCGGTATCGGTGAACAGATCCACGATATCTTTGCGGCGGCATGGACTGCCGTTGAGGAGGTATTGGCTTTCTCCATCACGAAACAGGCGACGCGTTACGACGACCTCGGAAAATTCCGCTGGCAAAATTTTCTGCGTGTTTTCGATGACGATGGAGACTTCCGCCATGCCGAGCGGTTTCCGCGTACGTGTGCCGTTAAAGATGACCTGGTTCATTGCATCGGTCCGCAGGAGCGAGGTTTTCTGTTCGCCCAGCACCCAGCGGATGGCGTCAATGATGTTTGTCTTGCCGCTGCCGTTCGGACCGACAATTGCCGTTAGCCCATCGCTAAACCGCAGAACCGTGGGATCAGCGAAGGATTTGAAGCCATGCAATTCAATGCGAGAGAGGTACATCGAGCAATCGAAGTGAAGGCACTTCTGACAACAATTGGCAAATTACAACCCGCATTCGCTGCACAACGTCCGAAAATCGGATAAATCCATAAAATAATTTGCTGAATCGGTCGTATTTTCGCTCCGGAAACTATTACACAAAACACCAAACTGGAGGTTACGGACATGCGAGTAAGAACAGCGATCGTTGCAGGAGTGCTCATCCTTGCAAGTTGCGGCGGGCGAAATGAGTCCGCACACCCTGCAGTGAAGGCCGAACCAAGTGTGAGCGATCGAGGAATAGGACCGATCACTGAAGTTACGCTCGGACCGCTCGACGATGCATTGGCGAAGAAGGGAAAGATCATCTTTGAGCAGAAGTGCAGCGCCTGCCATAAAATTGACGAGCGCTACGTGGGACCAGCCCTCAAAGGCGTAACGACGAGACGAAAACCGGAGTGGATCATGAACATGATTCTCAACCCAACGGAGATGCTCGAAAAAGATCCCACGGCGAAGGAATTGCTCGCGACATACCTGACACCGATGACATTCCAAAATGTGACGAAAGACCAAGCGCGTGCAATCTTGGAGTACTTCCGCCAGGTAGATAGCGCGCCTGCTGAGCATGTTTCACAATCAAAAACGGTGACACAATGAAACGGCACATGTGGTCATTGTTCCTGCTTGTCGTTTCCGCTGCTTCGATTGGCTTCTACGGGTGCAGCAAGAACGGGAGCGGGACTGCGTTCGCTGGCGATGATGCTGCCAAATCCGTGTACGTTCCCCCAGGCAAGCACGATGAGTTTTACCTTTTCACGTCTGGTGGGTTCAATGGACAGGTCGGCGTGTATGGATTGCCCTCTGGGCGGCTGTTCCGCGTTATCCCTGTCTTCAGCGTTGATGCGGAAAAAGGGTATGGTTTCAGTGAAGAGACTAAGCCGTTGCTGATGACATCTTACGGGTTCATTCCGTGGGATGATGCGCACCACCCAGAATTCTCGATGACCGATGGAAAGCCAGATGGGCGGTGGCTGTTCATCAATGCCAACAACACACCGCGAATCGCCCGCATTGATCTCCGTACGTTCCGTACTGCCGAAATCATCGAAATCCCCAATAGTGGGGGGAATCACTCCTCGCCATTCTGCACAGAGAACACCGAGTACGTCGTCGCGGGGACGCGCTTTAGCGTCCCTCCAGCTGGTCAGGATGTCCCGATTGCATCGTACAAGGAGCACTTCAGAGGGATGATTTCATTCGTGCGTGTCAATCCGACGACTGGCGCGATGTCACTGGCATTCCAAATCCAAGCACCGCCGTTCGATTGGGATTTGAGCCATTCGGGTAAAGGTCCATCGCGAGAGTGGTCCTTCTTCTCCTGCTATAACTCGGAGGAGGCAAATACCCTCTTAGAAGTCAACGCCAGCCAAAAAGACAAAGACTTCATCCTGGCGGTCAATTGGAAGAAAGCCGAAGAGTATGCAAGCCAAGGCAAGGGTAAACGTGTCAAAGCAACGTATTACGTCAACCGCTACGACGAAGGCACGCATACAGCAACGAGTAATGTGATGAATGATGTCCTTGTGCTTGATCCAAAGGATTGCCCAGGGATGATGTACCTGATGCCATGTCCCAAATCTCCCCATGGCGTTGATGTTGACCCCTCGGGTGAATACATCGTTGGTGGTGGAAAGCTGTCAACAGTGATTCCGGTCTTTTCGTTCTCCAAAATGCAGAAAGCGATTGCCGACCGTGCCTTCGACGGCGATGTTGAGGGTATTCCGGTCATCAAGTACGAAGCATGTATCGCTGGGGAAGTCCAAAAACCTGGCTTAGGTCCTCTCCACACGGAATTCGACGGCAAAGGTTATGCATACACCTCGATGTTTGTTTCCAGCGAGATTGTCAAGTGGAAACTTGGGACGTGGGAAGTTGTGGACCGAGTGCCAACGTACTACTCGATTGGGCACTTGTGCATCCCCGGTGGGGATAGCAAGCAGCCGTGGGGCAAGTACGTCATTGCGCTCAACAAGATTACCAAGGACCGCTATTTACCGACAGGACCGGAGCTGACGCAGTCAGCACAACTCTACAGCATCGAGGGGGATAAGATGAAGCTCTTGCTCGATTTCCCAACGGTTGGAGAACCGCACTATGCACAAGCTTGCCCTGCGGAATTACTCGAGAAAAACTCCGTGCGCATCTTCAAGCTCGAGCAAAACAAGCATCCCTATGCGGTTAAAGCCGAGAAAGATGCACGTGTCGAGCGGAAAGGCAATGAGGTACACGTTTACATGACGACGATTCGCTCACACTTTGCGCCTGATAACATTGAAGGCATCAAGGTAGGCGATGTCGTGTATTTCCACGTGACAAATCTTGAGCAAGATTGGGACATTCCCCACGGTTTTGCCGTTCAAGGTGCGCTGAACGGCGAGTTACTCATCATGCCAGGCGAAACGCAGACGCTCAAGTGGATTCCCCAGCGCCCAGGCGTTTACCCATTCTACTGCACAGATTTCTGCTCGGCCTTGCACCAGGAAATGCAGGGATATGTGCGGGTGTCATCGCCAGGAGCGTCTGTGCCGTTGAGCTTCGGCACGGGCAAGTAGGCACCTCCATCGTTCAAGCACATTCGGAGAAGGGCAGGGGAGCTCCCAATGACCCCTGCCCTTCATTGGGTTCCGTGTCACTACGAGTATCCAAACCATGAAACGGTCGAGAGTTCTGTTGGCTGTTGGGATTGTGTTGCTCGGTCTTGCGTACATTTTGCCGCTCTGGCGGATCGAACTGGAAGCACCACAATACCCCGAGCCGATTGGGATGTTCATCTATGTCAATTCGCTCCGTGGAATCGGTGAGCATGACCTGGAAAACATCAACATCCTGAACCATTACATCGGTATGAAACCTATCGAGCCAGAGAGCATTCCCGAACTTCGATTCATGCCGTGGATCCTTGCAGCACTCATTGGGTTGGGTGGGCTTGCATTTGCCGTTCCGCGGCGGTGGCTCATCGCGGTGTGGATCGCAGCGATAGCATTCGCCGGCACTCTTGGGCTCTATGACTTTGATCGGTGGGAGCGAGAGTATGGCTCTCAACTCAATCCCAATGCGCCGATCAAGATCGAGGGAATGACGTATAAACCGCCGCTCATCGGGACAAAACAGCTGCTGAACATCACTGCACATTCATATCCCTCGTGGGGTGGATGGGGTATCCTTGCTGCCCTTGCGTGTGGCATCGGCGCGTGGTGGCAGGCAGGACGCAGTACCCGTAAGCTGTCGCAGATCGGGACCGAACCTGAGCGCACAACTGCGCACCCAGCGACGATTCTCAGCATGGTTATTCTGCTGGTGTTTACTCAGCTAACCTGTGCGCCATCGCCGGAGCCGATCCGCTACGGGACGGATGAGTGCAGCTACTGCAAGATGACCATTACAGACCGACGATTCGGCACCGAGGTTGTCAATAAGAAAGGGAAGGCGTACAAATTCGACTCAATCGAGTGCATGGTCAACATGCTCCGCTCGCTGGATTCGAGCGATGTTGCGCTTGTCCTGGTAACCGATTTCCGCATGCCCGGAACGTTTGTGGATGCACGCTCAGCGTGGTATGTGCGGAGTACGAAGCTCCCAAGCCCGATGGGTGCAGACCTGAGCGCATATGCAGATCGTACATCAGCCGAAACAGTGCAGCGCACCCACGGTGGCGATGTACTTTCGTGGCAGGATGTACAACGTTACGTAGCCACGCTCGATTGAGGAAGCGCCTCAGCCTGTGCATCGTCACACTGGTTACCACTTCCGCTGCGGTGGGTGGTGTGTTGGAGGTATGCCCGACCTGCCCGCTTCGAACGCTCGAACTGGCACTCGCGCGTGCAACATCGGGCGATACGATTGTGGTTGGGCCAGGCCACTATCCCCAGACGCATGCTGTGATCACCGTGCCGGTGACGATTCTCGGAAAAGGGCGGCCTCTTCTCGATGGTGGATCGCAGGGAACGATCATTACCGTTCGATGTGGCAATGTCCATCTTCACGGGATGAAATTTGCCAATACTGGCTATTCCTCGCTCGAAGAGTATGCAGCGATCAGGCTTGAGAATGCGCCGGGCTGTAGGATTGGCGAGGTCGAAACGGAGAATTGTGCGTTCGGGATTGCATGCTATCACTCGCCGGGGAGTATCATCGAGAATGCTACTTGTAGAGGAACTGGTGCGGTCGAATCCTTATCGGGGAACGGCGTGCACCTGTGGAAATCCCCAGGATGCCGCATTGAACGTTGCTCTGTTTCCTACCATCGGGATGGGCTGTACTTCGAGTTCAGCAGTGGCTGCAGAATCGAAGGGAACGAAAGTAGCCACAACATGCGGTACGGTTTGCACTTCATGTTCTCCGATAGCAACATCTATCGCTCGAATGCATTCCACCACAACGGCGCTGGAGTCGCGGTGATGTACTCCCGCTACGTTCGGATGGAAAACAACGCCTTTACCGATAACTGGGGACCCAGTAGCTATGGACTCTTGCTCAAGGACATCTCTGGTAGCATCGTGTGTGGAAATGTCTTCGAGCAGAACACGGTGGGCATCTACATGGAAGGCTCCGATAACACATCGGTTGCCTCGAACACGTTCCGCTCCAACGGCTGGGCAGTCAAAATTCTCGGTAGTTCCGTAGGGGTTCTTCTTGCCAGGAACACGTTCATTGCAAACACGTTCGACGTTCTTTCCAACGCTACGCGGAGCAGCGTTCGTTGCTGGGAGAACTACTGGGATCACTACCGCGGCTATGACCTTGATCGGGATGGGTATGGCGATATTCCCTATCGTCCAGTGTCACTGTTTTCAATCCTCATCGAGCGTGTCCCAAGTGCAATCTTGCTCTTGCGGAGCTTTATCGTCGAGCTCTTGACCTACATGGAGCGAGCGATCCCCTCGATCATCCCGCCGACGATCGAAGATGAGCGGCCACAAATGAAAGCACCTTCACCGATGGTGCAGGTTACGATGCCTGAACTCAACTGTCGAAGGTCGCGCAGGGAGCGATGAATCCATCAAGCCCCGGACAACACACTGCCATCGAGGTACGTGGACTGACGAAACGGTTTGGTGCACAGGAGGTTCTCTGTGGCGTTGACGTCTTGATGCACTTCGGTGAAGTTGTGGCGCTCATGGGGCCGAATGGCTCGGGCAAAAGCACGCTCATCAAGAGCATGGTTGGATTGGTACGCCCCGATAGGGGCTCGATTCATATCGCAGGGCATGAAGCCAGTGGCGACGTCTCATACCGACGCTCGGTTGGGTACATGCCGCAAATTGCGCGGTATCCCGAGACGTTGACCGTTGACGAACTCTTCCACATGCTCATGCAACTCCGCAGCGATTGCAACAGCTATGATCTCCAGCTCTACGAGCAGTTGAACATTGCAAGCTTGGCTTCCAAGCAGCTCGGTGTACTCTCCGGTGGCCAGCGGCAGCGTGTCGGTGCGGCGTTGGCGTGGTACTTTTCACCCACGATTGTTCTTCTGGATGAGCCAACGGCGGGTCTTGATCCGATTTCAACGGAAACGATCAAAGCCAAGATCGCACGTGAACGAGCGCAAGGGAAATGTATCGTGATCACGACCCATAGCCCGCAAGACGCACTGGAGCTTGCCGATCGGCTGGTTTATCTGTTCGAAGGAAAAATTTGCATTGACCTGCCACTCGAGCAGTTGCTGGCCGATGCAGCAACGACAAGCTTGATGGGGGCGATTGCATGGCACCTTCAGCGAGAGGTTCTGCAATGAGACACACCGTCGTCGTTGCACGACTTGCACTCTTGCAGATGGCCAGGAGCCGACCGATGCTGGCATATCTGCTCGCGCTTGGGGCGATCGTTGCAGCACTTTCGCTCTTCGGCGGGGACCCAGCGAAAGTGAGCCTGACGCTGGCAAGTTTACTGTTGCTCATTGTCCCCTTGATCACGCTTGTGCTCATCGCACTGCAGCAGTACAACAATCGCGAATTTGTCGAGATGCTCCTTGCACAGCCAATCAGCCGCCGAGCAGTCTATTGGGGGCAATGGACGGGAATGACACTTGCACTTGTTGGTGGGTGTACGTTGCCTCTTGTTGCTGGATATTTCGTCTGGGGCAATTACGATGTGGCGTTGCTTACTATTGCTGGGGTTGTGCTTACGCTTTGTTTTAGCGCTCTTGCGTATCGTCTAGCGATTGGGCAACCCGATAAAGCACGCGGTATCGGTCTTGCACTGATGGTGTGGCTCTACTGTGCAGTTCTCTACGATGCGATCCTCGTCGTTGCGATGGCGATACTGGAGGACTATCCGATCGAGAAGGCTCTCCTTGTACTCCTTGCGCTCAATCCGATTGATGCGATCAGAGTTGCTCTCCTTCTGCACTCGGATGCTTCGGCGTTGATGGGGATCACGGGGGCGGCGCTTCGCGGGTTTTTCGGCTCGGAGCGAAGTTTGGTGGTCATCGCACTTGTCGTAACTGGATGGATTGGGTATCCACTCCTGCGAGGAGAGCGCATCTTTCGCAGGCGAGATTTTTAGTAGTCTTCTCCCCGCTGTCGCGATGCGTAGAAAAATGGCAAGAGCGCAAGCGCAGTGGTGTAGAGTGCAGCTGCGATGCCGTTTTTGAGGTAAAACGCAACGAAGGGAATATCAGCTGGACGCGTATAGAGAAACGAGTACACTGCGTTATGGACGAGCGCGCAGCCGAGCAAGACACCGATGAACCGCGGCGAGCCAATGCTTGCCTGCAGCGATGCATCCTCACGGTGAAAAAATCCCGCACAGTAGCCAGCGAGCAGCTTTACCAACGCATTGGAGCCGAGGACGTCGGTCGAGACAATATCGAAGACCAACCCACTGGTAAAGCCGAAGAGCACACCCGGCAGCTGTCCCTTATGCAGCGCGAACGATACGATAACCACAAGGAGCAAGTCCGGCGTGATCCCGCCGATTGCCAGGAGGTTGCTGGCGACAGTCTCAATCAAAATAACCAGCAGAGCAACGACAACGTAAACGCCGTAGTCTCGATTCATCAACGCACCATGCCAGGCAGTGGAGCGATCATCGGCCGGCACTCCTACGCTCGATGAACTCTTGAAGCGCACGCTCGAGCATCAGTTGCTCCGGGGGTGGCGTGCGAAGGATGACGAAGACCTGCTCGAGTCGCCCGAATTCGACAGCCGGCTCGACGATGATACGGTAGAACATCGAGGTTGGATCGTTGATGACGTTCTTGACGCGGCCGATGGGAATTTCCGGGACGTAGCGCGTGCTTAGCCCGCTTGTGAGGACGCGATCGCCAACGTTGACTTGCTCAGTTTTGGGGATGTTCTGCAGCAGGAGGTAATCGAAGCCATCCCAAAGGAGAATTCCTTCCTGCCGGGTAGGCTCAAGACGTGCACTGACGCGGACGTCACGGTTGAACAGGGTTTGAACAAGTGCGTAGTGCGCACTGGTGGCAACGACCGATCCGACCAGCCCGGCATCGGTCATCACTGTCATTCCAACCTTTACGCCATCGCGGCTGCCACGATCGAGCGTCAGGAATTGCCGCGTTCGGAAGACCGTCTTCCCGACGACCGCTGCAGGCAGCAGCGGCAATCGGCTTTCATTCTTGAGGTCGAGCATTCTCCGAAGTTGCGCATTCTCGACCCCAGCGCGCCGAAGCAGCATCACTTCCTGTTGCAGGTCGAGATTAATCTGCCGCAGCGCACGGTTCTCCTTTTCGAGCGCGATAGGATTGGGAATCCATGCAAAGGCTTGCTGCACCATTCCCAATCCACCGATGACGAGCGCGCGGAAGCCACCCAACTGCGTAACGTTACCATAGGACATGAGCGCAAGCGAGACGATTGCTAGTAGGGCAGCGGTGATGTGCTCACGATAACGGAAGAGGAACTCCGCAAAGCGTTGCATAGCCGCAAAATCAGTACCGCTTCGATTTGAGCAGCACCGACGAATAGTCCTGCAAATTCTCGAGGACTTTCCCTGAGCCGCGGACAACTGCGGTCAGAGGATCGTCGGCAATATGGACCGGAAGGCGCGTTTCGCGTGCAATGCGTTCGTCGAGGCCTTTCAGGAGTGCGCCGCCTCCGGTGAGGATAATGCCACGGTCGAAGATATCGGCGGAGAGTTCCGGTGGTGTCCGCTCCAGCAGATTCATGATCGCCTCGATGATCAGTTGCACCGATTGCTGGAGCGACTCTCGAATGTCGGCAGAGCTTACTTCGATCATGCGCGGAATCCCTTCGAGCAAATCCCGTCCCTTGACTTCAATGATGACGTCTTCTTCGACTGGGTATGCAGAGCCGACCTCGTGTTTGATGAATTCCGCAGTACGCTCGCCGATGAGCATGTTGTGCTTACGCTTGAAGTACTGTACAATCGCATCGGTCATCTCATCCCCAGCGACCCGAATGGATTCGTCGCTGACGATGCCCGAGAGGGCAATGACAGCAATTTCCGTTGTGCCACCGCCAATGTCCACGATCATGTTGCCGACAGGTTCGTGGACGTCCAGCCCAACGCCAATGGCTGCAGCCATTGGTTCTGCGAGCAAATAGACCTCTTTTGCTCCTGCATGCTCGGCGCTGTCGCGGACTGCACGCTTTTCGACTTCGGTAATCCCGGAAGGAACGCAGATGACAACGCGCCGGACTGGCTGCCACGATTGCGAAACCTTTCGGATGAACGCGCGCAGCATTTCCTCTGCAATTTCAAAGTCGGCGATGACCCCGTCTTTGAGTGGGCGTATCGTCCGGATTTCTTTGTGCGTTTTTCCGACCATTGCGTTGGCTTCGTGACCGACAGCGATGACATTCTTGGTTGTGCGGTCGTAGGCAACGATCGAGGGTTCGTTGAGCACAATGCCTTTGCCCTTCATCCACACGAGCGTATTGGCAGTGCCGAGATCAATGGCAATATCGTTGGAGAAAAACGAAAATTTCATGTGCAAGCGGGGGAAGTCAGTCGTCTTGAGAACCTACCACACTATGTCAGCAACGCGTGACGGCAGCAGTGGCGGCGCAAAACTACAAAGTCATTGCGCACGTTCCGTAGAGCAATGCAGGGGATTATTTGTCCGACCGCTGGAACATCGAAGCAAGGTACGCTCGGAAGGAAAGCTCTGCAGGTGTGGCCGGTTGAGGCTGCTGTGAGTGACTCGATCGCGGCGGTGTTGTCTGTTGGCTTGGCGTGGGAGCAGGAGTTTCTGAAAGCGTCGCAAGAAGCGATACAGTATGCTCGGTCACACCGAGTACGACACGTTTTCTTTCAATCTCGGCTACAACAAGCAGTGCCTTACTGCCCAGTGGCTGGCGTGCGAGTATGCGGATAGGTATGCTATTGCCACCACCACGCACGGACGATAGCCGCCGAACAATGACAGCGAGCACCCCC
>BEHW01000046.1 GCA_002898675.1 bacterium HR20 | reverse complement strand
CAGCGGCTCAAGGTTGATCTCAAGGAAGGCGAGCCAATCCAGGCGCGCATGCTCACACGAGCCGTCGAACGCGCCCAGAAAAAAGTTGAGGAGAACAACTTCGCCATCCGCAAGCGGCTGCTCGAATACGACAACGTCATGAACCAGCAGCGCGAGGTCATCTACGACCGCCGCCGTCACGCCCTCCGCGGTGAACGCATGCGGAGCGAAGTGTTCGCCGCGCTCGAAGAACTCGCCGCCGCCTGGTACGACGAAACGCACGGCGACTCCGAGGACAGCGACAACCTCGAAGCACTCAAGAACAACGTCCGCACAACGCTGCTGTGCGAACTGCCAATTACGCCCGAGGAATTCCGCACAATGAGCCGCGACGAATGCGTCCGCCGAATCGTTGAGGTTGCCGAAGAGTTCTACCGTCGCAAGGAAGAAATGCTCGGCGCCGACTTTATGGCGCAGCTGGAGCGGTATGCTGTGCTCACCGCCATTGATGACAAATGGCGCGAGCACCTACGCATCATGGATGAAGTCAAGGAGGGCATCTACCTTCGCGCCTACGGGCAGAAGGACCCGCTGCTCGAGTACAAGCGCGAAGCATTCGGTCTCTTCCAACAGCTTTTGCTCGAGATTGCCAAGCAAACCGTCGAAACGGCGTTCAAGTTCTTCCCCGCACTCGAAGCACCACCGCAGCCCCAACGCGTTCTGCCGCAACGTCGCGGACGTCGCTCGCGGAGCGCCGCGCTGCTGCAACCAGAAGGCGTCGCAACCGAAGCGCTTCAGTTTTCGCACCCCTCGACAGCCGAGGGCACCGAGCCACTCTACACCCCATCTCCTCACGATGCTGGACCTCGCACAACACCAGTTGCAACCATCCACCGCGAGCAACCACGCGTCGGGCGGAACGACCCATGCCCCTGCGGCAGCGGGAAAAAGTACAAGCATTGCTGCGGACGGAACACGTAGCACCGCTGGATGGAGCGGTTGGTCACCGGCTCGGCGAGCGCCTGCGCTACGACCTGCGCATTTCTGCAACTATTTCCGCAAGCGCAGTGGCGGCGCAACGAACGTCGTCTTCGGTGCTGTCCTTCGAAAGCGAAAAGCGCACTGCTGCACGAGCTTCTGCGTCGGGGCGGCCCATCGCCTTGAGCACGTGCGATGGCTGCATCGAGCCGCTGGTGCACGCAGAGCCATTCGAACAGGCAATGCCGCGGAGGTCGAGCAGCTGCAGAATCGCTTCGCCGTCGAGCCGCTCGGCATCGAGGAACGAAATGTTGAGGATGTTCGGGAGTGCGCGGTCCGGCGTATTGATGCGGATGTCGCTGATCTCGGCGCAGAGCAATTCCACGAGCATAGCGCGCAGCCGTTCCATGTGCCGGGCGCGGGAATCCATCTCTGCCGAAGCAAGTTGGGCTGCGCGCGCAAATCCACAGATGAGCGCAACTGGCTCGGTGCCGCCACGTCGGCCGCGCTCCTGTCCGCCGCCATGGATGAACGGCTCCAGTAGAACGCCCCGCCGAACGTAAAGTGCGCCGATACCTTTTGGCCCGTGAATTTTATGCGCCGAGAGCGTTGCAAAGTCCACTTGCAGCTCCCGCACGTTCAGTGGCACTTTCCCGAAGCTCTGCACCGCATCGGTATGAAACAGCGCATGGGGAGCACGCTGGCGAATCTCGGCGATCGGTTGCAGTGCGCCTGTTTCGTTGTTCGAGTGCATCACGCTGATGAGGACGTCGGGTCGGTCGAGCCTTTCCCACTCGACAGCATCGAGCTGGACGATGCCCGATTCGTCCACTGGCAGTGGAACCAGCTCGATGCCAGCCGGCGCGAGTGCTTCTGCGACGTGGAGGACGGCGTGATGCTCGATAGTCGAATGCGCAACGGTCCGTATCGTGCGCGATTGCCAGGCTAAGCTTTTCAGAACGGTGTTATTGGCTTCGGTGCCGCCGCTGGTGAACATCACCTCTGCTGGTTCAGCGCCGATGGATGCGGCGATGGTAGCTCTGGCATCCTCGATTGCTACACGTGCTCGTCGGCCGAGGGTATAGAGCGCAGACGCATTGCCGTAGTCCTCGCCCAGCCACGGAAGCATTGCCTCCAGGACGCGTTCATCGAGTCGGGTGGTGGCGGCGCTATCGAGGTAAATCATCGCTGCGTGAGTGAACCAATGTGGCTGCTTCTATCAACGGAGAGCACAGGGCTTCATTGCGTGCGGACATACGGGCGGAGCTGTTCGAGCTTTTTCTTGCCGATGCCTTTGACTCTGAGCAGATCCTCGGGCGATGCAAACGGACGCCGGGTGCGCTCCTCCATGATACGCGCAGCCATCACATCGCCGACACCTGGAAGCTGCATCAGTTGCTGTTTCGAGGCAGTGTTGATGTTGATGGGCGATGCGGGGAGCACCTTGCGCTGGTAGGAGCGGCGTTGGTGCAACGGCAGCGCAGTATCGCTGGCTGGGTTCAGCGTCGTTGCTGTATCATCAGTGCTTTGGGCGAATGTGTCCTCCTGGCGAGCCAGGCTATCGAGCGAGCGGAGCCACGCGCGCGTTTCGTCTTCGGCGATTGAGATGCGCCAGTAGGAGATCGCAAGCGCTGCAAGTGTCATTCCGAGCAGCGTCATCACCGCGATGATCTCTTGCTTGGAGGCATTGGTTGCGTCCTGGAGTTTTGCAAGCCACTTGCTCATGCCGATACATGAACCGGACGTGGTGGCAGGGTGCGGAGCAGTGCAAGCAGCGTCTCAGTGGCTGTTTCGAGTTCGGCGGGGGTGCCGCTGTTGTCGAGCACAAAGTCGGCGCGGTGGCGGAGTTCCTCGTCGGAGTCTTGGATTGCTTGGCGGTAGGTGATGTCTGCATCGTCCATTCCGCGGAGACGAAGGCGCTCGCGGCGGATCGGTTCGGGGGCAACAACGGCGATGACGTAATCGAACAAATCCTCGATTCCTGCTCGGTAGATGAGCGCTGATTCGACGATGGCGATTGGTTCGCCGCGGGCAGCGAGCCGATCGAGTTCGGCTGCGATGCGTTCGATCACGCGCGGGTGCACTACGCGCTCGACGAAGAGGCGTCGCTGCTCGTGCTCTGGCGTCGGCCCAAAAATCGCCGCAGCCATCGCTCCGCGGTTGATTGGCCCGTCTGGAGGAACGATTTCCGCGCCGAAGGCCTCTGCCAGTGCAGCGCGTGTCTCGGCATCGTGCTCGATCACCTGCTGTGCGATTGCATCGCTGGAGAGGACAGGAACGCCGCGACGGGCAAGGAGTTCAGCGACGGTGCTCTTGCCGCTGCCGATGCTACCGGTAAGGCCAAGGACGAGCATTGCTGTTGCGAAAGAAGTGGGTGCGCCGTATTTTTGCACTCCAAATTAGCATGTTGCGGTCTATCCCGGCTGGCTGGTGCGGCTGCCAGCAGAGGATCGCCGATCGTGCTGCGGTCGGTCCCATCGACTAATGGTTAGGTCACCACCCTTTCAAGGTGGCGGTACGGGTTCGAATCCCGTTGGGACTACAAAAATCGTACGCCGTCCGTGGTGGTAGGGGCACGGCATGCCGTGCCCCTACCATTTTGGGCGACCCGCCGGGTCGCCCCGACCCGATGGGCGACGCACCGCGTCGTCCTGACGCGAACCGGCGTGCTGTGGTGCGGATTGGGGCACGGCATGCCGTGCCCCTACACGTTGGGTCATATGGTGCCAAACCACATTCCCTCGTCGGGGTTTCTGCCGGTGCGGTCGGGGTTCTCGCGGTCCAGATGCCAGCGCATGGGGTTGGTGACGATGTATTCGCGAATGCGGTGCAGAGCGTCATCGCTGCGGATGATGTGTTCGTAATAGTTGCGTTGCCAGACGGGCGCGCGGGGTGTTTGTCGTATTTCGTTGATCTGCCTTGTGGTGGCGGATTTGAACCCGGCGACAAAGGACCCCAACGAACGTGGGGCACGGTGTAGGGGCGCACGGCTGTGCGCCCCTACCGTTCTCGATGACCGCCTCATGCGCCGCCTCCCGCTCTCCGCATGCCTCATACTCTGAAGCTTCTTATCCTTGGTACAGGGAGTTGCCACGTCCTATGTTTGCGCGGCTACGTTGAATTCTTCGCTTTCAGTTGCCTCAACAATGGATGCAGTCGCGCACGTTCGACTCCTCGCCGATGGCGAGCCATCCTGGCATACGCTCTCTGAGCATCTCGAGGCTGTTGCTACGATGGCTGCTGCTTTTGCCGAGCCGTTCGGAGGAAGTGATTGGGCACGCTATGTTGGGATGCTGCACGATGTGGGGAAATACCACCCCGAATGGCAGAGCTACCTCCGACGTCAAGTGTTGCCACAGGCGCACTTGGAAAGTAGCAAACGGCCTCGGCATAGTGGCGTTGGTGCCATTGCTGCACTCGAACGCTTCAACTATGCTCCGCCTGCGAGGATTGTTGCGTACTGCATCGCAGGGCACCATAGCGGTCTGGCTGATTGGTGTCCGGATCTTGAACACCGCCTTATGATCGAGCAACGCGAACGCGAACTCTACCGCCAGGTATGCGACCTCCCGCAGGCTCGGCCGATTCTTGGATGCCAGCCTCCGCATTCCAAACCATCCCCGTATGGGAACGACCGTGCGCAGCTCCATCTGTGGGTCCGCATGCTCTTTTCCTGCTTGGTAGATGCTGACGTTCTCGATACCGAGCGCTTTATGCAACCGGATGTCGCTGCCCAGCGAGGGAGCTATCCATCGCTCGATGAGCTACGATCGCGCTACAACGCGTTGATCGAGCAGCTCGAACGGTCCGTTCAACCAACGCCTCTCAACCAGCTTCGACGGCAGATTCGGCTGCAGTGCATCAAGAACGCAGCGCAGCCTCCGGGGTTTTTCTCACTGGTGGTGCCAACCGGCGGCGGCAAGACGCTCGCTTCAATTGGCTTTGCCATTGATCATGCTGTCCATCATCGGCTAAAGCGCATCATTTTCGCTATTCCGTACACCAGCATCATCGAGCAAACAGCAGCGGTACTCCGCTACGGTAGCGATACACCAAGCCCTGGTATGGAGCTGTTCGGGAGCGATGCTATCGTCGAGCACCATAGCAATCTCGACCCCGAAGAAGAAACACTTCGCTCGCGGCTTGCGGCAGAAAATTGGGATGCGCCGATTATTGTCACCACGACCGTCCAGCTGTTTGAATCGCTCTTCGGGTGTCGCCCTTCGCAGCTTCGAAAGCTCCACAACATCGCCCGGAGTGTGATTATCCTCGACGAGGCGCAGCTACTGCCGGCAGAGCATCTTCGTCCACTGCTCTCTGTGCTGCAAGGCTTAGTGGACTATTTCGGCTGTACGGTTCTGCTGATGACGGCAACGCTGCCAGTGCTGGAAGGAACGATCGGTTCACCTCCCGTACAGCTGCAGGGGATCAAGGGCGTTCGCGCGATTATCGAAAATCCCAGTGAGCTTGCTCAAAAGCTCGATCGCGTCGAACTGGTCGTAGATCGAGCGCGTGGTACACCTCTCCCATGGGAAGAGCTTGCCCGCGAGTTGGGAGGCTACAAGCAGGTGCTCTGCATTGTCAACTCTCGCAAGGACTGCCGCGATCTCCACCGACTCATGCCGGAGGGGACATTTCACCTTTCCTCGCTCCAGTGCGGCCAAGAGCGGAGTTGGATTATCCAACAGGTCAAGGAACGGCTTCGCCGAGGGGAACCCGTCCGCCTTGTGAGCACGCAGCTTATCGAAGCAGGGGTGGATATAGACTTCCCCGTTGTCTATCGCGCAATGGCAGGTCTGGATTCAATTGCGCAAGCTGCGGGGCGCTGCAACCGCGAGCAACGCCTGCCCACGAAGGGTAAAGTCGTCGTCTTCAATCCACCAACCCAAGTGCCGGCCGGCGTTCTCCGCAAAGCCGCTGATGCAACAGCAGAGCTCCTCCGGACCCGCGGCGAACTCAGACTCGACCCGGAATTCTACACGGATTACTTCACTGCATACTATCGCCGGATCAACACATTCGATGCTGCGAACTTCCAGGAACGATTGGTACACGGCGCAGAGGAATTCAGCTTTGCATTTCGCTCCTTTGCCGATGAGTTTCGGATAGTTGATGAGCGCGTCCACGAGAGCGTCGTTGTCTGGTACACTGATCCTGTGACAGGGTTCGACAGTCGCACGCTCATCGAGGAAATCCGTCGCGGCCGTGACACGTACAAAACCTGGCGTATGCTCCAACGCTACGTGGTCACGCTCTATCGGAGCGAAGTCGAGCAGCTGGCCCGCAGTGGCTACATCGAACGTTGCGGCAGTCTCTGGGTGCAAGCAATCGAGCAGCTCTATGTTCCTGGTGTTGGCGTCCAGTTCGATGGGCAAGGATCGTGGTTCGGTGATTTTGTAGTTTAGGTCTGGTTCCAATCTGCACGGAGGTTCCAATGCACGGTACGTTTCGTCCTTTCTGCTTGGAAGTCTGGGGTGATTATGCGTGCTTTACTCGCCCCGAACTCAAGGTTGAGCGCGTTAGCTACGATGTTCCAACCCCCTCAGCAGTGCGAGCGATCTTCGAGGCGATCTTCTGGAAGCCTGCGATCCGTTGGCATGTGCAGAGCATCGAAGTTCTCCATCCTATTCGATGGGCAACGGTTCGTCGCAACGAAGTTGCCTCCCGCGCCAGTCATCGCTCACGTAACGGCATCTTCATCGAGGAAGATCGTCAGCAACGCGCTGCAGTTGTACTCAAAGATGTCCGCTACCGCTTCTTCGCGGTACTGGAATATCTGCCACCGTCCCAGCGCCCAACGAAGATCTACCGCCCTATCCCGGAGTTCTTGTGGGATCGAGAGGAAGCACTGCTCCATCCCGCACCGTCGCTCGAAGAGACTGACAAGGTCACG
Source organism: bacterium HR20 (assembly GCA_002898675.1). GTDB lineage: Bacteria > Bacteroidota > Ignavibacteria > Kapaibacteriales > NICIL-2 > NICIL-2. Next base: position 9,218 of record BEHW01000046.1, on the reverse strand, counting down.
AACGAAAATGCTGGAAAATACCTTGCCATCTTCGAACGGCGCGCCCGGAAGGGACAGTGCTTTCTGCAGCCGTACTTGGGATGCCGCGAGTTCAGTTGCTTCTTCCGCTTAGTGGACGATCCCGAACGCGAACGCCAGCAGCATCCCCCAATCGCAGAGTCACGCGATCTCGGCATTATGCTCTACGACTTGGACTATACCAACCCCGAAAGCCCCGAGCCGCTTTTTTTTCGTGCACAGATGAATCAGGGCACAATCACAATTCCGCAGTTCAACAGTTCAGAGATTCTGCGATGATTCTTAGCGCGCTCTACAACTACTACTACCGAAAGGCAGCCCATCAGCGCAGCGAACGTTCTGCGGATGCCGACGCTCCCGACGTTGCCCCACCTGGCTGGGAGTTCAAAGAGCTGCCGTATCTCATCGTTCTCAGTCAAGACGGTTCGTTTGCTGCCATCGAATCTACACGCGAGGGCAAACGCGCGCGGAAGTTCCGTGTGCCGAAAGCAGTCAAGCGTACAGTGCAGATAGTGCCGAACCTCCTCTGGGACAACCTCGAATACGCGCTCGGCAAGCCGTGCAAGTCCGAACCAGAGCGTGTGCAGCAGATGCACGCAGCGTTCATCGAGCGTATCGAGCGAGAACTCGGCGCCGTGCAGCTTCCCTCTGTGGAAGCAGTACTTGCGTTCCTCCGCAACAATCCAATTGCACAAATCGAGCAATCGAACGATGCCGAGCTATGGCAGCAGATGTGTCAGGAAAACCCGTTTATCACCTTCCGCATTGATGGTGCCGAGCACGCGTGCGTGACCGATGACATCTTCGGCAAGTGGAGTCCGCCGGTCGAGGATGGCACTCCAGAAGGCATCTGTTTAGTGACAGGAACTCGCAACTACATCGAGCGACTCCACCCTGCAATCAAAGGAGTACGTGGCGCAAACTCAACCGGTGCATCGCTTGTTTCCTTCAATGCAGGAGCGTTCGAATCCTACGGCAAGTCGCAAAGCTTCAATTCCCCTGTCAGCATCGAGGCAGCGTTTGCATATACGACGGCGCTCAACATGCTGCTCGATCGGGATTCGCGCAACAAAGTCGTCCTCGGTGATACGACAATTGTCTTCTGGGCGGAAGAGCCATCGAGCGAGCGCACGTTCGATCTCGAGAGCCAGTTCGGCTGGTACATCGAGCAACAGAGCGATAATCCCGATCGGAGTATCGAGGCCGTGCGTGCACTCTTCGAAGCGCACAAGACAGGGAAACTTGCCGAAAGCACCGGCCGATTCTACGTCCTGGGCTTAGCACCGAATGCAGGACGAGTAGCAGTGCGATTTTTCCGCGTGGGCACTGTTCGCCAATTTGGGGAGCACATTCGCCAACACTTTGAGGATCTTCGCATCGTGCGAGGTCCTAACGACCCAGAGTTCCTCCCTTTGCGCCGATTGCTGCAGGCAGTCGTCCTTCAGGGCAAGCTCGAAAATCTCGCGCCGAATCTCGAAGGGCAATTAGTGGAATCCATCCTCGACGGTGTGCCGTACCCTGCAACGCTGCTGCAGCAGTGCATTCGGCGGATACGCGCCGAGCAGTCGGTCACCTACCCGCGTGCTGCAATTCTGAAAGCAAGTCTTGTTCGCCTTCGCCGTATGTCTCATCACTTTTCTTCGGAGGTTACGATGGCAATCGATCCTACCAACACCCGCCCAGCCTACTTGCTGGGACGGCTCTTTGCTGTGCTCGAGCGAATCCAAGAGGCAGCACAGCCAGGCATCAACGCTACCATCCGCGATCGTTTCTACGGCGCGGCTTCTGCAACGCCGGTGGCGGTCTTCCCGCAATTGCTCAAACTCAAGAACCACCACATCGGCAAGCTCGACAGCCCGCAGCTTGTGACGTACTTCGAAAAGCTCGTTGGGCAAATCATCGAGCCGCTGAGCACATTCCCCGCTCAGCTGAGCATGCAAGAGCAGGCAGAGTTTGCGCTCGGTTATTACCACCAGCGCCAGGACTTTTTCAAACCGAAAGAATCCGCCCCAGCGGCTTCGTAATGTTTGTTTCACCAATCGTGTCGTGAGTCCAATGGAACCCATTACCCGTCGCTACGACTTTGTGCTCTACTTCGATGTCCAGGATGGCAACCCCAATGGCGATCCGGACGCAGGCAATCTTCCGCGCATTGATGCCGAAACCGGTATCGGCCTTGTCACCGATGTCTGCCTGAAACGGAAGGTGCGCAATTACGTTCTGCTGACCAAAGAGAATCGGTCGCCGTATGAGATCTACGTCAAGGAAAAAGCCATTCTCAACGAACAGCACAAACGCGCCTACCAAGCAATTGGCGCTGGAGAGATGGTCGAGAAAAAAGAGGCGAAAAAACGAACAGGCGGGGATGTTGTCGAGGAAGCCCGCCAGTGGATGTGCCAGACGTTCTACGACATCCGTGCCTTCGGGGCTGTCATGACCACAGGGATCAATTGTGGCCAAGTGCGAGGACCGATCCAGATGACCTTTGCACGTTCGGTCGAGCCGATCGTTGCACTGGAGCACTCGATTACACGCATGGCGGTGACGACCGAAGAAGAAGCAGCCAAGCAGCAAGGCGATAACCGCACGATGGGGCGCAAATACACCGTGCCATATGGCCTCTATCGCGCCTACGGCTTTGTCTCGCCGTTTCTGGCACAGCAGACGGGCTTTTCAGCCAATGATCTGGAGCTATTCTGGCAAGCGCTCGAACAAATGTTCGAACATGATCGCTCAGCAGCACGGGGATTGATGAGCACACGCGCACTGGTCATCTTCGAGCACAAGTCCGCGCTTGGCAGTAGGCCTGCGCACCAGCTATTCCAGCGTGTGACCCATCGTCGCCGCTCCGATGGCCCGGCACGCTCGTTTGACGATTACGAGCTCCTGCTCGACGGAAACCCGATCCAAGCATCACCTCGGTTGGTTGTTCCAGTGGACTAAGCCGCAGCGCCGACGAATCATCCTGCGGTGGTGCTCTACGCAGTGCACTCTATAGGTGCCGATCGAGCCTATGTACACCGAAGACGAGCTGTTGCCAATCAATCTGCTCCAGCACTGGCGTTTCTGCCAGCGCCAATGCGGCTTGTTGGCGCTCGATAACATCTGGCAGGATAACGTGCTGACCACCAGTGGTTCGCTCTTCCACGAGGTCGTTCATCTGCCCGATGAAGAGAGCGACGACGGTCTCCACATTGTGCGTGGGATGCGGATTGCCTCGTTTCGCTACGGCATTACGGGAATGTGCGATGTCGTCGAGATCAGCGACGACAGTGGAAATCGAAGCATCCTGCCGATTGAGTACAAGGTCGGGGCACCAAAGCGCGATCGAAGCGATGATGTCCAGCTCTGCGCGCAAGCGCTCTGTCTGGAAGAGATGATGGACTGCACGATACGCTACGGTGCGTTCTTTTACGGCAAGACGCGGCGGCGGCTGCTCATCGAGCTTGACGATGCACTCCGTGCGGAGACGCTCGAAACGATTGCTGCAGTACGTGCGATGCTCCAATCTGGGCAGCTGCCGCCTGCGCGGTACGAGCCAAAGTGCCTCAATTGCTCATTGCTCGATCTGTGTCAGCCAAAAGCGCACAACCACCACCGACTCGAAAGGTACATGCGCGAGCTGTATAACCCACCGTCGGAGACCAAATGAAAAAGCATCTCAACACGCTCTATATCACCTCGGAGGATGCGTACCTTCGGAAGGATCACGAAACCTTCGTTGTTGAAATCGAAGGGAAAAAAGTCTTTCAGGCACCGGTACGCTCGATCGGGAGCATTGTTTGCTTTGGCTTCAAGCCAATAACACCAGCGCTGATGGCGTTCTGCACTGAGCGTGACGTTAGCATCAGTTTTCTTTCGACTACGGGGACATTCTTAGCACGAGTAGCGGGCAATACCCATGGGAACGTGCTCCTGCGCATGGCGCACTATGCGATCGCCAGCGATGAACAGCGCAGCCTTGCAGTAGCACGTCCGAGCATACCAGCAGAGAAAACAGAAGAGAAGTATGCAACGTCGTACCTACAATTTTAATTTTACACATTTGCTTGAATTATGGGCGTAAGTAATCTCAAAGTTTTATTTCTGAGCATTGATGATCCTACCAGCAGGAAAAGCTGGTCTGGAACACCGTATTACATTCTAAAGAGCATACTTCCTCACTTCAAAAGTACAACCATAGCCGTACCTTTTAACAAACTAATCAAGCTATATCCTCCAAAAATTAAAAGTAAGCTAAAATATCTAGTGACAGGCAAGCGTTTTGATTATGGTCATAGTAAGGAATTAGCAATGATATACAAGGAACATTTTGAACAACAAATACAAAACTCAGATGCCGATTTAGTTATAGCCGTTGCAGCCTCCACAGCAATGGCGTACATCGAAACCGAGAAACCATTTGTTCACATCAGCGATGCCACCTTTGCCAAAATGATAAATTACAATCCAGATTACACCAGCTTAACCCTAAAGTCAATCTCTGAAGGTAACGAAATATAGTATCTTGCTCTCAGTAAGTCGTTAATCAATGTGTTCTCTTCAGAATGGGCGAGGGCATCCGCTATCGAAGATTACAACATCACAGCAGACAAGAATTATTGTATTCCATTTGGTGCTAATCTTGATGAAGACCCTCACGTTGACTGGAGCGCTAAATGTATAAACGATAAAATCAATTTACTTTTCTTGGGAGTAAAGTGGGCAAGTAAAGGGGGTGATATTGCTTTGGATACTTACATCTATTTAAAAGAAAAAAATATCCCTGTTACATTGTATGTTTGTGGGTGTAAAGTACCATACTACATGAAAGACCCAGATGTAATAAACATTCCGTTTCTGAACAAAAATAATCCTGTGGAGTACCGAAAGCTGATAGAGATATTGAATAGCACCCACTTTTTACTACTGCCCACAAAAGCAGAATGCTACGGTATAGTGTTTTGTGAAGCAAGTGCATTTGGTATTCCTTCTTTAACGTATGCCACAGGAGGTGTTCCCTCAGCTGTCTATCATCATGTAAATGGCATTCTGTTACAGCCAAATGCCACGCACGTAGAATACGCTGATCAAATACTCTACTATGTCAATCATCCAAAAGAATATCTTCAACTATGCAAAACTGCACGAAGAAAATATGAACAACAATTAAATTGGAGAAGGTGGGCACAGTCATTCATCGAGATATTAGAAAAATACTTCTAATGACCAACAAGAACGTAGTAAGTAGCAGTATTAAGTAGCACAATACCTCATCATCGTACTGTATACTATTGTACCATACTAAAAAAATAAAGATATCGCTATGCACTGTAACGGCCCACGCGTGAGTATGGATTGCAACCTATTGCGTAGACGCTGTGTTGCAGTATACACCAGTGTGCTGCCGCCAGCGCGGTATGAACCAAAATGCGCCAATTGCTCATTGCTTGATTTGTGTCAGCCAAAAGCACATAACCACCACCGACTCGAAAGGTACATGCGCGAGCTGTATAACCCACCGTCGGAGACCAAATGAAAAAGCATCTCAACACGCTCTATATCACCTCGGAGGATGCGTACCTTCGGAAGGATCACGAAACCTTCGTTGTTGAAATCGAAGGGAAAAAAGTCTTTCAGGCACCGGTACGCTCGATCGGGAGCATTGTTTGCTTTGGCTTCAAGCCAATAACACCAGCGCTGATGGCGTTCTGCACTGAGCGTGACGTTAGCATCAGTTTTCTTTCGACTACGGGGACATTCTTAGCACGAGTAGCGGGCAATACCCATGGGAACGTGCTCCTGCGCATGGCGCACTACGCGATCGCCACTGATGAACAGCGTAGCCTTGCTACCTCGCGTCCTATTGTAGCGGCGAAAATTGCTAACTACCGGACGATGCTTCTCCGCCACATGCGAAATCACCCCGATGCAGCAGTGGAGCGTTTGCTGCGTCCGATTACGGAGACGTTCGCTCATCGGATACGCATGCTCCAGCGCGTTGATTCGCTGGAACAATTGCGTGGCTACGAAGGAGAATGTGCCCAGCTGTATTTCAGTGTCGCAGCGCATCTTTTTACAGCGCAACAGGAGGACTTTGCATTTGCGCAACGTTCGCGGCGCCCGCCACGTGATCGGTCAAATGCGTTGCTTTCGTTTCTCTACGCGCTCATCACAAACGATATTTGTTCTGCCCTCGAGTCTGTGGGTCTTGATCCCTACGTAGGGTTCTTTCACCGAGTACGGCCGGGAAGACCGAGTCTGGCTCTCGATATACTGGAAGAATTCCGTGCGTACTTGGGCGACCGGATGATGTTCTCCTTGGTCAACCTTCGACAAGTCACCGCCGAGGATTTCGAGATACGGCCCTCCGGCGAGGTTCGGATGAGCGATGCTGCTCGTAAGCGTGTCATCGTTGCCTACCAGCAACGGAAGCAAGAAGAGATTACCCATCCTTTTCTCCAGGAGAAAATAACCGTCGGCTTGCTGCCGCATGTGCAAGCGCAGTTACTGGCGCGGTACATCCGCGGCGATATCAACGAGTATCCACCGTTTGTGGTTAAGTAGCGATGATGGTGCTTGTCAGTTACGATGTTTCGACTGTTACACCCGAGGGCGCACGGCGTCTGCGGCAGATTGCACAGCATTGCCTCAACTATGGCATACGGGTGCAGAAATCGGTTTTTGAATGTAACATTTCGGAAGGGGATTGGTTGGTATTACGCAAGCGGCTCTTGGACACGTACAATCCGAAAGAAGATAGTCTGCGATTCTACTTTTTGGGGAATAATTGGCAGCAGCGGGTAGAGCATCATGGTGCTGCGGTTGTCCAGAGTATTGATGACCCGCTGATCTTTTGATGCAGCCGACTCAGGTCATGCCCTCGGGCGTGTGGATGTAAACGCGTCGGTGTGCAGGATGAAATGTGCGGTCGAGGCCCAAAGGAAGAGGGTACGATCTTGTGCACAACACTGAGCGCTAACCGAAGCTGCTGAGAAATTCCTGGGAGGTTAGCGGAGTTGCATAACATGCTGATGCTTGGAGACATGCGAGAATGCAAGGTGCAGTAGATCTGTGTGTTGTGGGAATAGAGGCGAAAGGTTAGCGACGCCTTGTGTGTAAATTGCAATGTAATGGAAGCTTACGCTTCTGCGGTCGCGCCCCACGCGGGCGCGTGGATTGAAACTCGATGCATCACTCGACCGCAATTGCAACTGGACGTCGCGCCCCACGCGGGCGCGTGGATTGAAACGCCATAGTTACATTGTGATGTAGGTGAGGTCAATGGTCGCGCCCCACGCGGGCGCGTGGATTGAAACACTAACCGTTTGGAGCAAGAGCAATGGCTGCTAACGTCGCGCCCCACGCGGGCGCGTGGATTGAAACGGTCTTGCGGCGTCGTGCCTGTGGGCAGTGTTAGTCGCGCCCCACGCGGGCGCGTGGATTGAAACCTATACATCGTCCACGGTTTTGAGCACACCCCGAAGTCGCGCCCCACGCGGGCGCGTGGATTGAAACGCATCGAAACGCGCAGCGCTCTCGATGTGTACCGGGTCGCGCCCCACGCGGGCGCGTGGATTGAAACGCTCGCATCAGGCACCGCGGTGCCGAACTGTTGCCGTCGCGCCCCACGCGGGCGCGTGGATTGAAACGTGCCACCACTTGTGTTACTTGACCGCGTCGTTGAGGTCGCGCCCCACGCGGGCGCGTGGATTGAAACTGCGCCACTGTTGGCATCCTGCGACCGTGTCATCGTCGCGCCCCACGCGGGCGCGTGGATTGAAACCATCAACAAGCGGTACTGCATACGTCGTCATCAGTCGCGCCCCACGCGGGCGCGTGGATTGAAACGTCGTCAGCATCGAGCCACAAGCACCACGTGCGTGGTCGCGCCCCACGCGGGCGCGTGGATTGAAACACTGCATCAATGATACGCTTGCGCGTGCTGCAGTGTCGCGCCCCACGCGGGCGCGTGGATTGAAACGATTGGCTTCTACCCCACGCGATATGAGTACCAAGGTCGCGCCCCACGCGGGCGCGTGGATTGAAACGGCCGATAGACGTCGAGAGCACTACGCGTCTCAATGCGTCGCGCCCCACGCGGGCGCGTGGATTGAAACGCCGTATCGAGGGCAGAACAGCTACCTTGCACGCGTCGCGCCCCACGCGGGCGCGTGGATTGAAACAATGTCACGCGAGCAATTCGGCGAAGTCTCGCGCGTCGCGCCCCACGCGGGCGCGTGGATTGAAACGCTTACGAAGAACCTGCCCCGTGCCATTGCTTACGTCGCGCCCCACGCGGGCGCGTGGATTGAAACGCGTCGAGTTCGAGCTCGACGACTGGGTCACCTGGTCGCGCCCCACGCGGGCGCGTGGATTGAAACACGCTTTCGACGACGCCGACAGCGCTCACGCCTGTCGCGCCCCACGCGGGCGCGTGGATTGAAACCGGTGCTGGCGCACTACGCTTCGACGCGGCGGGCGGGTCGCGCCCCACGCGGGCGCGTGGATTGAAACTCGCGCAAGGCGCGAAAGCGACGCAAAATCAAGCAGTCGCGCCCCACGCGGGCGCGTGGATTGAAACGACATCGCAGAGTGGCGTCGTTACCGAGTCGCGCGTCGCGCCCCACGCGGGCGCGTGGATTGAAACCACTCGGAGACGTGGACAGGTCACATTGGTTTCGTCGGTCGCGCCCCACGCGGGCGCGTGGATTGAAACACGGCGTATAATGCACGAGCGTGTGCACGTGGTAAGTCGCGCCCCACGCGGGCGCGTGGATTGAAACGTACACCTACAAGGCTCCACACTCCTTGCATGCGCGTCGCGCCCCACGCGGGCGCGTGGATTGAAACCCCTCGCGAATGAGTCGAACGGTATCGAAGCCGCGCGTCGCGCCCCACGCGGGCGCGTGGATTGAAACGATGAGGTAATACATGCGAAGGAGCGTATAGGCGTCGCGCCCCACGCGGGCGCGTGGATTGAAACGGGAGATAATTACGCCAACGCCACTTCGCACCACGTCGCGCCCCACGCGGGCGCGTGGATTGAAACGCGCAAGCGGTGGGTCAAATTGCACCAGACCAGGTCGCGCCCCACGCGGGCGCGTGGATTGAAACCAGCTATACCGCAACGGAGCGCTCGTTGCACGGCGTCGCGCCCCACGCGGGCGCGGGGATTGAAACGCGCTTGCAGGCGAGTGTAACGCACAGTGTTGGCGGGG
>BEHW01000045.1 GCA_002898675.1 bacterium HR20 | reverse complement strand
TTGTTCGCTTCAGCGTAGGCGTTGATCGTACGCGTCAGTGCAAAGCGGAAGCCGCTAACGTGCGTGCCATGTTCTGTCGTGTTGATGTTGTTGACGTAGGAGAACAGCCGCTCGGAGTACTCGTTATTGTACTCGAAGCAAATGTCAACGTACACTTCACGTCCGGGCTCACCTCCTGAGCCGGAGATACTAATCGGTTTGATGATTGCTGTTTGCGTGCTGTCAATGTAGCGGACGAAGTCCACAAGTCCGCCGCGGTAGGCGAAGACTTCGTGGTCGCCGGTGCGTTCGTCGTGGAGTTCGAGTGTCAGGTCAGGGTTGAGGAACGCCAGCTCGCGCAATCGCTCTGCGATGCGTTCGTACTTGAAGGTGATGGTCGAAAAAATCGTCGCGTCTGGAAGGAAGTGTACGGTTGTTCCTGTCGTTTTTGTTTTCCCTATCACTTCCACTGGAGTGACAGGCTTGCCGCGTTCATAGCGCTGCTGAAAGATTTTCCCATCGCGCTCGACCGTTGCAACGAGCCACTCGGAGAGTGCGTTCACGCAGGATACCCCTACACCGTGTAAGCCGCCGGAGACTTTGTAGGTGTTTTTGTCGAATTTGGCTCCAGCGTGCAGCGTGCACATGACGACCTCGAGCGTGGAGATTTTTTTCTCCGGGTGAATTCCCGTTGGGATTCCGCGCCCATCGTCTTTGACCGAGACTGAACCATCGGCATGGATGGTGACGACGATGTTTTTGCAGAATCCTGCCAGCGCTTCGTCAATCGAGTTATCTACAACTTCGAAGACCAGGTGGTGCAAGCCACGTTCCCCTGTGTCTCCGATGTACATTGCTGGGCGTTTACGAACAGGCTCAAGGCCTTCGAGTGCGACGATGCTTTCTTCGGTGTACTGTGCAGAGTTGGGGGCTGTTTTTGTGGTCATACGTGCAGCGGGGTGTGGACGGTTGAGGAATTTAGACATCCAGACACGACGTTGAACGAGTAGGATGCTGCGCTGCCCTGGTTGCGTTAGGGGGAGCTGAACTCCCATCCTTCGCTGGTGCGTACAGTCCGTGGTACGCTTCCCAGAACCTTGGGGACAAAGCGCTTGCAAAAATACGGAATTGGAGCGTCCAGCTTGGGAGCTGGATGCTGTTGCTGAGCATGTGTATGCGGCGCAAGTGCAGATCCGAGATGAAGAGAGGCTTACATTCTCACAGAACACTCACGGCTCGAACGATTTCCCTACCAAAGCGTTCGTTGATGCGATGGCGGATGTGTTCAGCACGCAGTCGCAGCTCGATGCGCCAAATGGGAGAACTGCAGCGGAGGATAAGCTCACCGTTATGGAAGTCGAGTGTATCCAAGCGGCGGAGAACTGTTGGGCCAAGAACTTCCCGCGCAATCTCGGGAAGACGGGCTTGGTCGAGCTTGCTGCGCAGTCCGCGCTCGTCGAGCAGAATTTGCAAGAAGTGCGCAAGTGGTTTGGGAGTGTCCATCGCAGGTGCAAACTTATGCACAACTGGCTGGCAATGCAGCGTTACGCCCTGAGCGATTCTGCACTTTTGCCGAGCGGGATATGCTGGAAGTCTAGTCTGCGGCGAAGCGATGCTGCTGATGGTGCACTAACAAACGTTTGCCACTGACGGCTGCGTTCGATGATGGATGACTCGAGCATGCCAATGTTGGTGCTATCGAGATCAGCAAAGACATCATCGAGCAAGAGGATGGGTGCGCGATCGAGTGCGTGGTGGATGTACGCAGCTTCTGTTAACTTGATAGCGTAGAGCGCAAGCTTCTGCTGGCCTTGCGATGCGACGGTGTACAGTGGCCGCTGCCGAACGCTGAAGGTCAGCACGTCACGCTGCGGTCCCCACTGTGTGGTCATACGTTCTCGCTCTACGGCTTGAAGCTCCTCGACGGTTGCTCTCATCCTGGTTCGGAGTGCTTCGAGATCGAGTGAGTCCGACCGAACTCCATCGTTTATGCAGAGCCATGGGAGTTCGTACTGAAGGGTAATCGCCTCAAGGTTGAAGTTTAGTTCCCGCACTGTGTCATTGAGCAGCCGATTGAAGCGCACGACAAACTGCCAGCGTCGTTGAACGATTTCACATGATGCATCAATGAGCTCCTCGGTCCAGACTTCGAGTTCGCTATCATGGCCGTGGCCGACTGCAAGGAGGCGGTTCCGCTGTCGAAGAGCGGTTCGATGTCGCCAGAGCGCGTGTTTGTACGAGGCAAAGCACTGTGCGAGGACACGATCAACGAACGATCTGCGGATCGCTGGTTCGCCGATGAAGAGTTCACGGTGAAGCGATGTGAGCACAACGCATGGAACAAGTCCGATCAGTTCTTGCGCGGTCGTGGGACCACCGGCGGATGTACCGATACGCTTCCCCCCGGCTTGATCGTACTCAATCGAAATTGTCAGTGTAGCACCGAGATCATGCCGCACGTGTGTTATGATTCGGTAGCCGCTAGCGTTAAACTCAACAAGCTCGTTATCACTAACAGGCAGAAATGATTTGCTTACCGACGCGATGTTGATTGCTTCGAGGATGCTGGTCTTCCCTACACCGTTTGGTCCGGTAATGAGCACTGCGCCTGGCTCGAAGGCAAATGTGGTATGCGTATGGCATCGGAAATGTTCTAGGTCCAACTGCGTGACCGTCATCGCCTGGGCAACGATTGGGTTGGATGAGATTCTGTTGCTGAATGCGGGGACACGCTTGACTGTTTGGGCTGAAGCTCGTGAGCCTGTACGTTTTTGCTTGGAGAGTGGTGCGTACGAAATGCACGAATAGTACTCAGCAAGACACCACCCAAGAGGACGACGAAACCACACCACACCAGGTTGATCATCGGCTTGAGCGATACATCAAGCACGAGTACTTGGCGTGGCGGAGCGGGTGGAGATGTGACCGTTCCCACACGTATCGTTGCCGTTGAGCGCTCAGGGTTTGATTGATTCCGCTCGATGCGGATAAGCTCGAAGACAAGATCGCCGATTACAGTTTTCTTTGGGACGAATGCTTGCTCGTTGAAATAGGTGTAGAGCGTCGTATCCACCGTGGCGCTTGTAGTGCGAAGGCGCACGTTAACCCCCAGCATGAGTGCGCCCGGGATATCGCTCATCTGAGCGCGGCTCATATCGAAGGCTCGCAGCTCGATTGTTGCGCTGGTGTCAATGGGTATGCGTTGCGCTTGCCCTTTGGTCAGAGTCACTGTAGGTGAGCGCTCCTCGACATCCAGCGCTTTCGGTGCGAGGTAAACATCGTGGCCGAGCGTGCTAATGATTCCAGGCTCTAAAAATGGTGCTTGTCGCCTATTGAAGTCGCTGTAGTACACGATAGGATATGCGTAGCGCTCGACTCCATTTTTTTCGACAGCGACGATATAGCGGTACTTTTCGCGATCGCGGAGGTGCTGTTCGAGTTGTTCTTTGCCCAGCAGAGTAAACGTGTAGTCGAATGCTGCACTAGGCACTCCTTCAGCCAATCGAAGGTGCGTTGTGGTGCTCGTCCATGCCCATTGCACAATTCCGATTACGAGAATCGCCAGCCCCGCATGCGAAATGAATGCGCCGAGCGCCATGGGCTTTCGGTTACGAAGAAGGCGAAGGATGTGCTGTCCGTTGATGATGAGCGCAATCGCTGCAGCAACGATTGCAAGTGCAGCTTGCATGTTTGGAATGATGCCGAAGGCCAGACCTGCAGCAGCAGCGACGATGCCGGCGCCACCAGCAATGCCGATTCCCTTTGCTAAGCGTACCGGTGGTGTTTGAGACCAGACGGCAATGAGGGAGAGTCCGTTGACTATCAGCATTGCTGCAACGAGCGGCAAGTGAAGCTCATTGTAGAATTGCGGCTCGATTGCAGCTTTCGGCTTGCCAATGAGCTCTGCGACGATGGGATAACTTGTCCCAAGGAGGACAACTGCAGCACTGAGCAAAAGGAGAATTGAGCCAATACTGAGCAAAAATTCCCGCGAGCTGACAGCGAACATACCCCGCCGGACTGTCTGCGTGCTAACATCTCGCCAACGAAGCAGTAGAAGACCAAAGCCGAGACCAAGAAAACTCAGCAAGAAGACCAAGAGCAGAACGTAAACGAAGTATCCTGGCTCGACGAATGAATGCACCGACGTATCACCGAGCACCCCACTGCGGGTCAGAAATGTCGAATAGAGCACAGCTCCAAATGCAGCAATTGCGAGGATGAAGTTGGTACGAATGAGACCTTTCGTCCTGCGTTGCACCAAGGTTGTATGGAGGAGTGCGGTTGCCAGCAGCCATGGAACGAGAGAAGAATTCTCGACGGGGTCCCATGCCCAGAATCCTCCCCACCCGAGAGTTTCATATGCCCAAAGTCCACCAAGGGTGATGCCGATTCCAAGAACCAATACAGCAGCGATAATCCAAGGTTGTGCAAGACGTGTCCAGTCATGGTACTGCCGCCGCCAAAGTCCTGCCATTGCAAACGCAAATGGCGCTGTCATTGCGGCAAATCCCGTAAAGAGCATTGGCGGATGAATCATAATCCAGTAGTTCTGGAGCACTGGGTTGAGCCCGCGCCCCTCATAGCGTGTCGGATCCCCTTTGATTGCCTCGATGAATTCGCGTGTGGTTCCCTCACGGGCGAAGGTCTCCCATAAGTACGCAAAGGGATTTTTTGCAACGAGCATCAAGCTCAGGAAAACGAGCACCAACGAGTAAAATGCCATCGTTTCAGCTTCGATTCCGCGTGAGCGGCTGTACTCGATCACAGCAATGCCTACAATGCTCACCAGGAGCATCCACAGCAGGAAGCTTCCCTCCTGCCCAGAGTAGAATGCTGCGTAGAGAAATGGGGGCCCCAGTTGACGCGAGGAGTATGCCTGGACGTACGTAAAGTCGAAGTTGTGCGTTGCAATTGCAACGAGCAAGATCGCGCTTGCACTCATAACAAGGAACACAAGCACGTAGTAGAGCGTCCGTGCAACGGCAGTGGGTGCTTCCTTTTGCTGGATAGTGCCAATCCAGTAGCCAATCGCTACAGCCAGTGCAGTTCCAAAACAGAGATGAATGATAAGTTGTGCAAGCATATGTTCACTCCGTTCGAGGGGTCATCGGAGAGCTTCCTTCGTATTTCGAAGGGCACTTCGTCAGGATTTCGGTAGCATGGAAGTGATCGCCTTCGACACGTCCGCGAACGACGACAGAGTGCGCAAGCTCAAAGTTGTTTGGTTTAGCTCCCTGGTATTCGACTGGGATTCGGTTGCCCTGATCATCAATGAGGACGAAGCGGAAAAGGTTGCGGTTTTGGTCGTAGCTGCTTTCGGCGGCTGCATCCCACCGCCCTTTGATTTGGACTTTCCGTCCGAGAGTGCGTGCTTCGGAAATTGTAGCGTACTGAACTTGTGACTGTGAAAGCAGGTAAACACTTCCGCTGAGCGCAGCGATGAGAGCAATAGCACCGATCAGGTAACGCGCCTTCATAGCTCATTGTGACAACGTGGTGGCTTGCCGGCGGAAATGACGATTCATCGTCCTGTGTTGTTGTCCTGCTCAATTGTTTTACCACTGAACTTGCTTAGTAGCTCATCGAGCCGCCGGTCAAGACGCCAAAGGTAGAGCGAAATGCCAAGCCAGATGAGCACCGTCACAAGCAGAACGATCAAATGAGGGTGTCGGTTGAGATAGTCAATCATGACATTTGTCCAACTATCCGTTGACGAAGAAGATGGTAACGCGCAGTGATGCTGAGCATCCAGGAGTAAAGTACAGTAAACCCAGCGAGCATGATGCTAAACACAGCAGCTTTTGTCAAGTCAAGTGCGTCTTGTTCAGGACTGAGGATAGGGCCGATATTGACATCATCTTTTGATCCAGGATGAAGGCTGACCGTAATCCGTGGGACAATGAAGATGAGAAAGAGTGCAGCGATCGAAGCAACAATTGCGTAAACGGCTGCCAAACGGTAGCGCGCTGGGGCTGGTGTGTTAGCACGGAGGACAAAGTACGCGGCGTAGATTGCTAAAAGGAGGAGGACCGAAAGCTCGCGTGTGTCCCAATTGAAGAATTTCCCCCAGTTGAACTTCGCCCAAATTGCACCACTGATGTATGCTAATGCCGTAAAAAGTGTACCCACGAGTGCAGATCCATAGGCGATCGTGTCGTCGTGAGGCCTTCCCCTTCGCAAGTAGCGAACTGAGAAGATCATCGTAACAACAAATGCAAAGAATCCAGCCCATGCAGATGGTACGTGGAAGTACATAATCCGTGCTTTTTCTCCTAAGGTTGGAATGTGCGGTAACATGAGTACAGGGGCGTCGTCGAAGTAGGTAATGGAAAACATGTTGTGGGAGATGCTGTGGCCTGTTAGTAGTGTTTTTGTGTGTTTTGACATTGCCATAACAGCTTTTGCATTGCGAACTATGCAAAGCACTTCTGTGCCTGCATAATCGGTGCACTTGAGCAATGTATCGTTGAGTATAACTGCACCACCCTGAGGAATGAGAACAGTTACCGTTGGCACACTCCCTTTTGCTTCGAGTATTGCATCACGAAATGTCCCGACAGTTGGTGGCTGCAATGCTCCGAGTATTCCCACTCCAATCAACACTACGGCCGCAATTGCTCGCCACCACGTCCTTCGCAGAAGCCCTCTGCTGAAACCAAGTGCTATTCCTGCAGCGAGTGCGAGAAGGTAAAAGAGAAATTTCATTGCATCAGAACGTGTTTGGAAAGTGCAACCTCCATACGCTCAATCGCACGCTGAATGTTTTCGAGTGAGTTAGCGTAGGAAAAACGTACAAACCCTTCCCCTTCCGAGCCGAATGAAGTCCCACTTAGACAAGCGACACCAACATGCTCGAGCATGAAGTCGGCAAATTCCGACGAGCGCATCCCTGTGCCTGAAATATTGGGAAACACGTAGAATGCCCCCTTTGGCATGTGGCACCGAATGCCTGGAAGCGCATTGAGACCGGCGACGATTGCATCCCTACGCCGTCGAAATTCCTCGACGAATCCAGCAACTGCTGGCAAGGTCCGTTCGCTCATTGCTTCAATGCCGGCGATCTGGGTAAAACTCGGAGCACAACTGGTGCAATTTGTCTGAAGGCGCGCTACCACCTTTGCAAGCGATGGTGGCATCAATCCGTAGCCAAGCCGCCATCCGGTCATCGCAAACGTCTTAGAAAAGCCGTCGAGCACGATTGTCCGTTCTTCCATTCCCTCAAACTGTGTAATGCTGTAGTGGCGTTGCCCATCGTACATGATCTGCGAATAGATCTCGTCGGCAAAGACGATAATGTTGTGCCGAACGGCAAGCTCTGCAATTCCTGCAAGGTCTTCGTACGTGAGGACGCCACCGGTTGGATTCTGCGGCGAGTTGATGATTATCATTCGCGTTTTTGGTGTAATGCGCGCTTCCAGGTCAGCAAGCTCAAAGCGAAACTCCTTCTCTTCACGGAGTGGGAGGGGCACAGGCTTTGCGCCAAGATAGTTGATGACCGACTCGTAGATAGGAAAGCCAGGGTTTGGATAGATGACCTCATCGCCAGGTTCAATCGTCGCCTGCAGCCCAAAGAAGATGATCGGCTTGGCTCCCGGTGTAACGACTACATGCTCTGCCGTGTACTTCGAAATACTCCGTGTTCGGTTGAAGTATTCTGCAATTGCGGTCCGTGCTTGTGGCAATCCCGCCGATGGGCCGTAGTGTGTCCATCCCTCGTCGAGTGCGCGCTTTGCTGCTTCAATGATGTTTGCTGGCGTATCAAAATCTGGTTCGCCAATCTCCAGATGGATGATATCCCGCCCTTTTGCTTCGAGCGCTTTTGCACGGGCAAGCACCTCAAATGCAGTCTCAGTTCCTAATCGCTCGATACGCGATGCAATGTACATGATGCTCAGTGGAGTTGGTAGTATAACAGCACGTTCAAGGTAGTCAAATACGTCGGAACAGGCGTACACATCGCCATAGCAAATTTACTTCTGTGCGTGTCCGAGACATGCAGCACCTACAGCGCCAATGCAAATCTGCCTACGATCATCCATCCCGGGGAGCGTCCGTATTTCTACGTGGTAGTGCTGCCGCGACAGGCAGCCGTTGGCCTTTTCTGGCCATTCAATGAGTTTGATCGCATCAGGCAGCGCAAGCCACTCTTCTAAGCCAATCGTTTTGAGTTCGTGTTTGGTCTTGAGTCGGTAGAGATCAACGTGTACGATCCTTACTGGTTCCCCTGAGCGTAAGCGGCCTGTGTACACATTGATAATCGAAAATGTCGGACTCGAAACGATATCCTCGACATCAAAATAGCTGCAGATGCCTCGGACAAATTCCGTCTTGCCGGCACCAAGCTCACCGCTGAGCGTTACGATATCCCCTTTGTTCAATCGCGAGGCAAATTGCGCCGCTACGGCATGTGTTTCGTCTTCGGAAGTGCTTGAGTAAATCTCAGACTCCATAGAGCTGGTGGTTGTTGTCATTTGGGACTCAAAATTACGATGGGCAAAATCATCTCTTCGAGAGAAATACCGCCGTGCTGGAAGCTGTCGCGATATTTCGCGGCGTAGTGATGGAAATCGGTTGGATAGACCAGGTAGTAATCCTCCTTGGCGAGGACAAGGTTCTCAACTGGTGAATGGCGGGGCAAACGGTATCGCTCCAGCTCCGTGATCGTGATGGTTGACTTTGCATCCGCGCGCACATTCCGGCCAATTTTGTACCGCAGACAAGTCGAGGTCTGGCGATCGCCGACTACCTGTGCTGCCCGCAAGCATCGCACAGCACCATGATCGGTCGTCAGCACTACGGTGACATCGTGCGATGCCAGTGCACGCAGAATCCCCCACAGACTCGAATGCTGGAACCACGAATACGTCAGCGAGCGATAGGCAGCTTCATCTGGCGCAATTTCTTTGAGTATTGCTGTATCGCTCCGCGAATGCGCCATGATGTCGAGTGCGCTGACAACAATTGCGGTCAGCGCATTTTGGACAAGCCGCTGGGCATCGCTTTCGATGCGCTTGCCAAACTCAGTCTCGTAAATCTTGATGTACTCAAATTTCCCTTGCAGCTGGATGCCTCGGCGGCGGAGCAATTCTTGCAGAAGGTCCGGTTCATGTGCATTCTGGCTTGTCTCGCTTTCCCCTTCTTCTGGTGCCCATTGAGGATAGTATCGTTCGATGTCTGCTGGGAAGAGTCCGGCAAAAAGAGCGTTCCGAGCATAGATCGTCGCCGTTGGAAGGATCGAGCAATAATGGTGGAGTTCCGTTGTGTAGTACTGGCGCACCAGTGACTCGATGACCATCCATTGATCGAGCCGCAAGCAGTCCACGACGACAAATACCACACGGCGTTGCTGTCGCAGCAGCGGAAGAACGAACCGATCGGCAATGTGCGGCGAAACAAGTGGATTGCCCTCCTTGGGGCGATCGGTGAGCCAGCGTGGATAGTTACCTTCGATGAACCGCGCAAAGAGCCGATTGGCTTGGCGCCACTGCTCGGCAAGCGTTTGATCAAGGCCTACGTCAGGATGTACGTCGAGTTCGAGGCTCCACTGCACAAGTCCGCGGTAAATTTCCACCCACTCTTCCCACCGTTCTGCTTGTGCTATGCTTGCTTCCAACTGCGCAAAATCTCGAAGGTACTCACGTGTGACGCGCTGCTGTTGCAGAAGACGCGCATCGAGGTATTTCTTGCAGACAGCCAGTACTTGGCTTGGACTGATGGGCTTGGTCAAATAATCATCAATGCTCCGACCAATCGCCTCATCCATGAGCGATTCTTGCTCGTTTTTTGTCACCATCACCACTGGACGATACGGATCGAGTCGCTTGAGCAGTTGGAGTGTCTCCAAGCCGCTCATGCCGAGCATCATTTCATCGAGGAACACCAGGTCGAATTGTTTCTGCTCGACAAGTGCAAGAGCGTCTTCCCCGCTGGTGGCTGTCTCGACATGGTAACCTCGGCTACGAAGAATTTGAACGTGCGGCTCCAACAGCTCAATTTCGTCATCAACCCACAAAATCCGATGCATCAGTTAGCCTAGCCAAAAAGTGGAACGGCGACACAATTCCGCCAACGGCACCACCTAAGCGTAAGGTTGAACTTTACCGATAAACGAACGACGACTCCGCATGTTGTCTTTCTACGTCTGGAGCACGCCGACACTCCAGCGAGGGATATCCGCGTTATGGCTTGCAAGTGCAATACCTGTTGCGATGACGCGCCGAATTTCTGTCGGGGCGATGATGCCATCTACCCACAATCGCGCCGCAGCATACAACGGCGACATCTGCGCTGTGTAGCGCTCCTGGATCTCGGCCAGGAGCTTCTCCTGCTCTTGAGTACGGAGCTGTTTCCCTTCACGCTCAAGGCCAGCAAGGCGAATCGAGAGCAGTGTTTGCGATGCTTGCTGTCCACCCATCACTGCGATTTGCGCCGTCGGGAGCGCGACGATGAGCCGCGGGTCATATGCCTTTCCACACATTGCGTAGTTCCCTGCGCCAAAGCTGTTGCCGATGATGACGGTGAACTTCGGCACTACCGAGTTGGCAACTGCATTGACCATCTTTGCTCCATCCTTGATGATACCACCTTGCTCAGCACGCGTGCCAACCATGAACCCCGTCACATCCTGGAGAAACACCAGCGGAATTCCCCGTTGGTTGCAGTTCATGATAAAGCGCGCTGCTTTATCAGCACTGTCGGAATAGATGACTCCACCCACCTGCATCTCACCCTTCCCAGTGCGGACGATTTGCCGGTTGTTTGCCACAATCCCAACCGCCCAACCTTCGATGCGCCCGTACCCACAAATGATTGTTTTTCCGTAGCCTGCCTTGTACTCATCGAACTCTGAACCATCGAGGATGCGGGCCAGGAGCTGGTATGTGTCATACGGCCGGGCGCGGTCTCGCGGAATGATTCCCCACAGTTCCTCAGGATCGAAGGCTGGCGGAACCGGCTCGACGCGATCGAATACAGGCTTGCGGCCTTTCGTCGGCGAAAACTTTGCAACGAGCGATCGAATGAGTGCGATTGCTTCCTGGTCGCTGGCCACCTTGTAGTCAGCCACACCGCTGATGGTCGAGTGCATTGTAGCGCCCCCGAGCTGCTCGATATCGGCTTTTTCGCCTATTGCTGCTTCCACGAGCGCTGGTCCAGCCAAGAAGACGTATCCTGTTTTGTCCACGATGATTGCTTCATCGCTCATCAGCGGTAGATATGCCCCTCCTGCCACACACGGTCCCATGATCGCTGCAATCTGCGGGACGCCGAGCGAGGAAAGAATCGCATTGTTGCGAAACTGACGCCCGAAGTGCTCCTTATCAGGAAAGACCTCGTCCTGCATCGGCAAATAAACACCAGCGCTATCAACCAAGTAAATGATCGGAACCCGATTTTCGATCGCGATTTCCTGTGCGCGGAGATTTTTCTTGGCGGTCAGAGGAAACCACGCCCCCGCTTTGACTGTTGCATCGTTGGCAACGATGATGCAATCGCGCCCCGACACTTGCCCAATCACCACTACAACGCCTCCGCTCGGCGCACCACCTTCACGTTCGTACATTCCATGGGCAGCATACAAGCCAATTTCGAGAGGCTCTGTGCCCGGATCGAGTAACGCTTCGATACGCTCTCGCGCTGTGAGCTTTCCTTTGGCTTTGTGCCGCTCAATCGCTTTCGGGCCGCCGCCGAGTCGGGTTTGCGCTGCAATGGCTTCGAGTATGCGATGAAGGTTCTTGTTGTGGTCGTAGTTGGCTTCGTACTCGAGGTCGTGCTGAATCTCCGATCCGATACGTTGTGACATAGACTTTGCCAATCGTTCCGTTCGATGAGCAAAGTTATGGACAATCCCACCATCGAACCGACCAACCAGACAGTCCCACGGCGCTCGTTAGCTGCTCACGGATGGATCCGAGTAGAGGCGCTCGATTTGGTCAGAAAACCGCGCAATCACCTCCTTGCGCTTGACCTTGAGCGTAGGCGTCAACAGACCATTCTCGACGGTGAACGGCTCGGCAACCATCGCAATTCGGCGCACACGCTCATACTTTGCAAGGTCACGCTGGTAGTGCTCAAGCTCTCGCATCACGGCACCGAGCACACGTGAGTCTGTGCACAGTTCGCTGAGCTGCGCGCTGGCATCAATTCCCTGTGCGCGGAGAAACGCACGGAGCGCTTCTTCGTTGGGGACGATCAGCGCAGTGCAAAATGGACGGCCGTCGCCGATGACGACAACTTGCGCAACTACATCCCATTGCTTGAGTGCACGTTCAACAACCTGCGGTGCGACGTTCTTCCCTCCACTGGTGACGATGAGATTTTTGATGCGATCGGTGATCATGAGATTGCCGCGCTGGCTCCAACGGCCAACGTCACCGGTATGTAGCCATCCATCGGCATCAATCGCTACACGCGTTTCCTCGGGGTTTCGCCAGTAGCCACGCATGATGTTCGGCCCACGCGCAAGAATCTCGCCCGAATCATCAATCCGAATTTCTACCCCCGGCAGTGGCTTGCCTACCGTGCCGAACTCATTGTCGTCGAGCCGATTGACTGTCAGGACTGGCGATGCCTCCGTCAAGCCGTATCCCTCCAAGATTGGAAGGCCAATCGCCCAGAAAAAGCGCCCGATCTCGGGTGCGAGCGGGCCTCCCCCAGAAACGAAAAACCGTAGCCGCCCACCGACTGCCAATTGAATTTTTCGAAATACGAACCTCTCTGCAAGACGGTAGCCAAACGCAGTGGCGGCTGAGATTCGCCCCTGTTCTTCTTGCTCACGAAGCCGACGCAATCCGATTGTAACCGCCCACTCGAAGATGCTCCGACGCAGCGGAGACTGCTGCGCCATCTGAGCATAGATGCCATTTCGTATCCGCTCGAACAGTTGAGGTACACTTGTCATGATAGTCGGCCGAACCTCGCGGAGGTTTGTGCGCACCGTTTCGATCGATTCAGCAAACGCAGTCGTCCCGCCACTGGCAAATGCGGTGTAGAATCCGGTCGTGCGTTCGTAGGAATGGCACATCGGCAGGTAGGAGAGAAACACATCGCGCTCGTCAACGGCAATGACGCTGCGGGCAGCTTCTACGTTCGAGAGGATGTTTCGGTGTGTTAGCATCACTCCCTTTGGAGTTCCAGTTGTTCCGCTGGTGTAGATAATCGTGCAAAGGTCATCTCCACGAGTGCGCTCAAGAAGCCGCCGAATTGTTCCATGAACATCCACAGTACGTTGCAGCTCGGAACCACGTGCGAGCATATCACTGAGGCGATACACCCTGATGCGCTCGCCGAGACGATCAGGAAGTCCTGGGACATCGTCGAAGACGATAACCCCTTCGAGTGTTTCGAGACGGTCGGCAATATTGAGGAGCTTGCGGAATTGGTAGCTACTTGAGACTGCACAGAACACCGATTGCGAATGATTCAGGATGTACGCAATCTGTGGTTCGACTAGCGATGGGAACATCGGAACATCTACCCCTCCAGCCAGGAGAACGGCAAAATCGGTGATGACCCACTCGTAACGGTTCTCCGAAAGTAATCCAACGCGGTCTCCGGCTTCCAGGCCCAATTCCTCAAGCGCAAGTGCATATGCGACCACATCGGCACGGAGCCGATCGTATCCAATGCCCACGTAGCTTCCTTGCTCCTTACGCATGTATGCAGGGCGGCCACTACCCATGTAGCGCCGAGTGATTTCGTCGAAAAGTTCACCGATAGTTTGCATTCGGTTTTACCCAGTGGTTGTTTCATCGAAATTTACGCCTGAGAACTTCGTCAACCAAGCACGAAGTAACTTCGCTGCCAGGATTCCCTTGGCATACGTGCACATCAGTTCCAGACGTTCACCAATTGCATGCTGCCATGGCAGACGCTCAACACGACGAGCTTTACACGCGCTGGAGAGAGCAAGCAGAACGCGAGCTCAAAGGCCGCCCGTTGGAATCGCTCCGATGGACCTCACCAGAAGGAATCGTCGTTGAACCTCTCTACACAGAAGCTGATCTAGAATCGCTTGATCATCACCGAACCATGCCAGGGCTTTTCCCGTTCGTACGCGGCCCGTATGCAACGATGTACGCCAACCGCCCCTGGACGATTCGGCAATATGCAGGATTTTCGACCGCCGAGGAATCGAACGCCTTCTACAGGCAAGCGCTCGCGCAAGGTCAGACCGGGCTCTCAATTGCGTTCGACCTGGCAACGCACCGTGGCTACGACAGCGATAATCCACGCGTCGTCGGTGATGTCGGCAAGGCTGGTGTTGCGATCGACACGGTCGAAGACATGAAGATTCTCTTCGACGGTATTGACTTGGGGAAAGTCTCGGTCTCAATGACGATGAACGGAGCAGTGCTCCCCATCATGGCAATGTTCATCGTTGCCGCTGAAGAGCAAGGCGTCGAGCAAGCTGCACTGAGTGGGACGATCCAAAACGACATCCTCAAAGAGTTCCTCGTGCGGAACACGTACATCTACCCGCCCGAGCCGTCCATGCGGATTGTCGCGGATATCATCGCCTATACCAGCCAACACATGCCGCGCTTCAACAGCATCAGCATCAGCGGCTACCACATGCACGAAGCAGGCGCAACGGCTGTTCAAGAACTTGCCTTCACACTGGCCGACGGTCTTGAGTACGTGCGCGCGGCAATTTCCCGTGGGCTCGATGTTGACCAGTTCGCGCCGCGGCTATCGTTCTTCTTCGGCATTGGGTTGAACTTTTTCATGGAAATTGCCAAGCTGCGTGCAGCACGGTTGCTGTGGGCACAGCTCATGAAGGAACGCTTTTCCCCATCGAATGCCGCTTCGATGATGCTCCGCACGCACTGCCAAACATCGGGATGGTCTCTGACCGCACAAGACCCATACAACAACATCATTCGCACTACAATTGAAGCACTGGCAGCTGTGCTTGGCGGGACGCAGTCGCTCCACACCAACTCGTTCGACGAAGCGCTCGCGTTGCCATCAGAGTTCTCTGCGCGAATCGCCCGCAATACGCAGCTCATCCTGGCTGAAGAAACGAACATCTGCCGCGTCGTTGATCCGCTCGGCGGATCGTACTACGTCGAATCACTGACAGCATCGCTTGCTCGCCACGCTCGCGCCCTCATCGAGGAGATCGAATCGCAAGGTGGAATGGTCGCAGCGATAGCAAGTGGCTACGCAAAGGCGCTCATCGAAGAAGCTGCCGCCCGACGCCAAGCTGCAATTGACCGCGGTGAGGAAGTCATCGTCGGCGTCAATAAGTATCGCCCACCAAGTGAGCCACCAGTCGAGATTCTGGAGGTGGATAACACCAAAGTCCGTGCCCAGCAGATAGCTCGCCTGGAGCGTGTGAAAGCTACCCGCGATGCCAATGCTGTCGCTGCTGCACTGGAACGCTTAGAGCAAGCAGCCCGCAATGACAAAGAAAACCTTCTGACCTACGCCATCGAAGCAGCGCGGGTTCGTGCTACAGTTGGCGAGATTAGCCAGGCACTTGCGAATGTATTCGGTCGGTACCAAACAGTATCCACCGCGATTACGGGTATTTACAGCGCGTCGTATCACGGCGATGCATCGTTCGAGGCGCTCTGCCAGCGCGTTCGCCGCTTTGAGGAAGCGACCGGTCGCCGCCCTCGCATCCTCGTGGCTAAGCTCGGGCAAGATGGCCACGATCGCGGGTTGAAGGTGATCGCCAGTGGTTTTGCCGATCTCGGCTTCGATGTAGATCTCGGCCCGCTCTTCCAAACCCCGGAAGAGGTTGCACGACAAGCGATCGAAAACGACGTCCACGTCGTCGGTATCTCCTCGCAGGCAGGCGCACACAAAGCGCTCATCCCTGAACTCATCGAGCGTCTTCGCGCCGAAGGAGCAGGCGACATCCTCGTCGTCGCGGGAGGAATCATTCCACCGAAAGATTACGACGACCTTCACCGCGCTGGGGTCCACGCGATCTTCGGCCCTGGAACACCGGTCTTGGATGCGGCAGAAGCAGTGCTGGACTTGCTGGAACATCACTGGAACGTCGAGAATGCAGCAGCTTCGCACTAACCAACCGCCGGGCGTAACCGACTACGAGGACCTCGCAGTCCTGGCTGAGCGAGTCCGCCGTGGCGAGCGAAGAGCATTGGCAAAAGCGCTGAGTTTACTCGAAAGCACGCGTCTCTCAGATAAGCCGCGGCAGCATGCGCTGCTGAGCATGCTTGCGATTCCGTCTGCACCGACAATGCGTATTGGCATCACTGGCGCTGCAGGGGCTGGAAAGAGCACACTCATCGAAGCGCTGGGACTCCACGTAGCAAGCAATGGCCATCGCGTTGCTGTCCTGGCAACCGATCCGGCTGCCCCATCGAGTGGTGGCAGTATTCTCGGCGATAAGCTTCGGATGACTGCGCTTGCGAATCATCCAAATGCATTCATTCGCCCAAGCTCCAATCGCGGTCGTGGGGATGCACTCGATAGCCACGTGCGCGAGCGCATCATCACTTGTGAAGCTGCTGGTTACGACGTCGTCGTCGTGGAAACTGTCGGCGCGGGGCAAGCTGATACCGCAATCGCTGATGCTGTTGATCTGGTTATTCTGGCAACACTTCCCAATGCAGGGGACGACATCCAGGCGCTCAAGCGTGGTGTCATGGAGTACGCCGATATCGTCGTCGTCACCAAAGCCGATCTCGATCGTGCTGCTGCTCGCCGCTCTGTACGGCAAATACTCAGCCGCTGAGCACTTTCCCGT